>CAJPTT010000156.1 GCA_905373565.1 uncultured Treponema sp.
CGAACTCCGTTCCAAGTATATTTCATTTTTTAAAAGTAAAAACCATACGGAAATTTCAGGTAAGTCGGTTATTCCCGAAAACGATCCTACGGTACTATTTACCACCGCAGGTATGCACCCGCTTGTTCCCTATCTGATGGGCGAACCGCATCCTGCAGGAACCCGTTTAACGGACTATCAAAAGTGTATCCGTACAGGAGACATCGATGCGGTGGGAGACGCTTCTCATCTCACCTTTTTTGAAATGCTGGGAAACTGGTCGCTCGGCGACTACTTTAAAAAGGAAGCAATCGGGTATAGCTTTGAATTTTTAACAAGTCCGCAATACCTTGGCATTCCGGTTGATCTTCTTTCCGTAACCGTTTTTGCAGGCGATGATAAAGTTCCGCGTGATACCGAATCGGCGGAGATTTGGGAAAAGCACGGTATCCCTAAAGAGCGGATTCACTTTTTACCCCGAGAGGATAATTGGTGGGGTCCCGCAGGAGAAACAGGACCCTGCGGACCAGATACCGAAATGTTTATCGATACGGGAAAGCCTGCATGCGGCGCCGAATGTCGACCCGGCTGCAGCTGCGGTAAATACGTTGAAATATGGAACGATGTATTTATGCAGTACCGTAAAGAACAAGACGGATCTTATCATACGTTGGAACGGCACTGTGTTGATACCGGTATGGGCATTGAACGTACCGTCGCCATGTTACAAGGAAAAAAATCGGTTTACGAGACGGAAATTTTTACGCCGCTCATTGCGACAATCGAAAAAATCACCGGCTATCGGTACGGAAGCGATGTTGAAAAGGACGTATCCGTCCGCATTATCTGCGACCATATCCGTGCGGCTACCGTTATATTGGGAGACCCGAAAGCCGTGGTACCGTCAAATGTCGGCGCCGGGTATGTACTGCGCCGTATTATCAGACGGGCTGTCCGCCACGGCAGGAAACTCGGTATCGAAGGTACTTTTTTGGCAACTCCTGCAAAGGTCGTTATCGAGCAATATAAGGGAGCCTATCCCGAATTAAAAGAAAAAGAAGCGACCATCACTGCCGAGCTTGAAGCCGAAGAGAAACGCTTTCTCGAAACCCTCAAAAAGGGCGAAGCGGAATACGAAAAAATGAAGCCGAACCTGTTAAAAAATCCTAAAAAAATCATCCCTGGCAGGCTTGCTTTTAAACTCTACGATACCTACGGCTTTCCTATAGAGCTTACCGAAGAACTTGCGCGGGAATCGGGCTTAACCGTTGATAAAGAAGAATTTGAAGCAGCTTTTAAAAAGCACCAAGCGCTCTCTCGTGCCGGAAGCGAACAGATTTTTAAAGGCGGCTTGGCAGATCACTCCGAGCAAACAACGGCGTACCACACTGCAACGCACCTTTTGCATAAGGCGCTGCGGATGGTTCTCGGCGATCATGTTGCACAAAAAGGGTCTAATATTACGGCAGAGCGGCTCCGCTTCGACTTTTCTCATCCGCAGCCTATGACTGCCGAAGAAAAAGCGGAAGTTGAACGTATCGTCAACGAGCAGATACAAGCGGATTTACCGGTTACTATGGAAATAATGCCGCTTGAAGAAGCAAAGCGTTCCGGGGCGATGGCTCTTTTCGGTGAAAAATACGAAGACACCGTAAAAGTGTACTCCATCGGAAACTTTTCTAAAGAAGTATGCGGTGGCCCGCACGTAGAACACACCGGTGTATTGGGCAAGTTCGTACTTCAAAAAGAACAGTCGTCATCGGCGGGTATCAGGCGTATCCGTGCGGTGCTTATAAAATAGCCATGGAATACCGGTAAGTAACTTACCGGCTGTTCGCTTGTTTATCAATATCAAAATCTGAAGAGGATATGATGAAAAAAACTGTAATCACATTGTTTATTGTATTAAGTTTGTCTATAGGTGCGTTTGCCCAAACCAACCTGCAGCCTATCGCAGAAGTAAAACTCACAAGCAGGGCTCCGATTACGCTTGGACAGCTTAAAAACCGCGTGTCAATCTTGGAAAAAGAGATCGGCCGAAAGATGACCTTTGAAGAACGAAAGCAAGTGCTAACCGAGCTTATCGATGAACGTTTAATCGTACAAGCGGCTGAAAAAGACGGAATAAAGCCTACGGATTCTGAAGTAAACAATTTCTTCAACGAATACATATCAAATCAACTGGGACAGCAGATATCCGAAGCGGATTTTGCCAAACTGATTAAAGAAAAGACAAACATGTCGCTTGACGAATATATAAAAGCGCAAAACGGTATGTCTCTTGCCGAATATAAAAATTTTTTACGGACACAGTACATCAAGCAAATGTATGTAATGCAGAAAAAACAAAACGAACTCCAATCGATTCCAAGTCCGAGTGACGAGCAAATTCGTTCTTACTATGAAGTAAATAAACAGTCTTTTGTGCGGCCCGATACGGTACAGCTTTTCCTTGTGGTAGTGCCGAAAGGAGACAAAGCGAGCGTTGCAGAAAAAACGATGAAGGATATTCAAAAAAAGTTGACGGCAAATCCGAAAGCCACTGCCGATATTCGTATAAAATCGCAGGAGAAAAATTCAAACTATCAGGCAGGAGAAATTTTTGTCAGTAAAACGGCATTGGCCGCCGAACAGCTCGGTATTCCGATGGACGAACTCCTCAAGATTTTTACCATGAAAGCCGGAGAGGTATCTTCGATAACCGAAACGGGGAGCAATTATCAGTGTTTTGTTGTTATAGAGAAAAAAGATGCGAAAATACTCGGTTTAAGCGATGTTGTGGAGCCGGGAGGCAATGTCAGTCTTTATGAATATATAAAGAAGATGGTGATCATGCAGCGTCAAAATGAAGCGCTTAACAGTGCGTTTATTTCCGTAACCAATGATCTTCGTAAGCCTGAAAATTTTGTTATATTTAAGACCGGCGCCGATCTCGAAAAAACACTTTCCTGGTAAAAATGGCAATCGGAAGGCGACGCGGAAGGATTCTGGCATTCCAAGCACTATTCGCTTGGGATGCAGGATCGCTTCCGCCTGATGATTTATTGCTCTTTCCATGGGTCGACCGCACCGGTAAGGAGTTGCAGAATGAAGATTTTTTATTTTCGCAGCTTCTTTTTTTAGGCGTCGTTGAGCATATCGCTGAAATCGATACCCTTATCGACAAAAATTTGGAAAACTGGGATTTTAACCGACTTAAATTGGTCGACAAGGCGATTCTCCGCCTTGGTACTTATTCACTTCTTTTTCAGCAAGATACTGACCCTCGAATCGTTATTAACGAAGCGGTTACCATTGCCCGCACGTATGGTACCGATGATTCTTTTAAGTTTGTAAACGCGGTACTTGACAGTATTAAACGAGAGTGTTTAGACTGCTCTCATGCAAAAGACAAAAACTAATCTCTTTCTTATAGGAAGTATTTTCCTCTGTGTTGTAGTAGCCTCGTGTTCAAAAACCGATAAGAATGCACTTTTTCAACAAAAATTAGACTTGATTGATAGTTCCATTCAAGAAGGCAGCGCTCAAAAAGCGCTTGACAATTTGAGTGCTTTGCGCAAAAAGGCTCAAGTTCCGATTCAGTATTTAAGCATTGCAAAACGAGAATTGCAGTTGCATAGTCCGGTTCAAGCATTGCAATCCATTCAAGCCGGTTTAAAGAAATATCCCAACGATTCGATGCTCGAGGCTGTTCTGACTTATACGCTGCTGCAGGAAGGACGGGCGGAAGACGCGGCCGCCGCCGCGGAAACTTTGCAGGGGACGCCTTACGCCGGTATCGGAGCAGAAGCGCTTATTCAAGCAGATAAAATAAAACAAACATATCGGACGTCCGTCCCCTTTTGGCAAGAAGGCTTTAAGCTTACCGGTGAACACATTTTCTTGGAGAATGCTGCCGTAGTGCTTGCTCATAAAGGCGAAATTGCGCAAGCTGCTGCGCTACGTTCCCGCATTGCAAAAGAAGAAGCCGTCCGCTCTCCTTATTTTTGGTCGTGTTTGGCGTATGATCTGGGAAATTTTCAACCGGTACTGGACGATTTGGTCTATTCACTCGCATATACCGATATGGCCGGGCTTCCCGAACATAATCCTAAAGCGTTTGAACATGCCCGCCGCCACCTTTTGCTTGCTGCGGATGCAAGTGCAGGACTCAGCGATATGGAGCAGGCGCGCGGCTTTTGGCAAATGTATATCGATCGTTACGCGGATTCTTCAAGCGAAGTATTTTATAACTTAGCTATGACCGCCCCTACCGATGAAGAAAAAGCGGAGGTGCTGATAGACTGTATTTCGCAAAATCCGGGATACTATCCGGCTGTTGCGCAGTATGTCCGCGCCTGTTCCGCTATCAATGCGGCGCATAATCAAAAAAATCCGTTGGACGAATATCTGCAAAACAAGGATTTTTTTTCGTTAGAGATGGAAAAGCGCTTATTTGTTTCCTCTGCTTTTACTCTTTCCGCCGAACAAGTGCTTGAGAGCGCCACAGCAGCCGATAGCGACGATATACGCTTCCCGTTGGAAGAATTTCGATACCGCTATGTTCAACCGAAAAACTATGAGCAAGGAAACAGAGAAATGTGGAAAATTCTGGAAGCCCATCCTCACAATCCTTTGGTAAAAGCGTATGCACGATGGTATTTTGCGTCATCAGGCGATTTTAACGCCTGCTTCGGAATCGATAAGGCTTATAATCACTATGAAGATGTATTTTACGATGGTATTCGGCGTGCGGTACAGGGATATTCGACCGCGGCGTTAAAGAACTTTACCGAGGTGGAAACGGAAAGCCGTTATATAATTCCTGCAACGGTTAATCAGGCCTATATTTATGATGCGCGTAATGACCCTGATATGGCGATTAAATATTTTTCGTATGCTGCGGAACTGCTTCCCGACAAACGAACGCAGAGTAAAATGCTCTATGAGGCGGCGCGAATATATGCCGAACGCAATGGAATAGCGGAAGCAATCGTATTGTTGAATCAGGCTCTAAAACTCGATTCCGAAAACCATCGGGCCAATGTATTGAAACGAAAACTGATTGCCGACGGCAGTGTTAATCAAAATACCGGTTTGGATACATTTTTACAAACCGGTATGGATACCAACCTGCAGTAGTGTAAGCGGTCGGTTAAGTATGAACATACCCCGGCGCTCTGCGTCGGGGTATGTTGATTAAAGGCTCGCGATCCCGTGATTTAAAACTTATAGCGCATAGTTGACAGCGTCTGTCCTTCGCGCAATACATCGAACCACACTTCTTTTTTAACTTTTGTCAATTCGCGATAGAATTCGCGCATATTTGCTACCGGCACATCGTTTACCGCAGTAATAATATCACCGGATTTAAGGCCGATAATGACCGCGGGGGTTTTATTGGTAATATTGGTTACCAATACGCCTGTTTGTTTTTTATCAAGTTTTAATTTATCTCGTATTTCATCTTCCAGCTCATAGCCGATAAATCCCGGCCATAGTTTTGACGAATCGGTAACAATGTTCTGATCACGCTCTTCAATCTTCACGGAAAGTGTTTGTTCTTTTCCGTCGCGGATAACGATAAATTCGGCAGTAGCGCCGCTTCGGAGATCGCCGATATCGCGGACAAGCTGATCAACGCTCTTAACTTCTTTGCCGTTCAGCTTAACGACAAAATCGCCCGGACGGATACCGCCTTTAAACGCAGGAGAGCCTAAGAACACATCGATGGCCAATGCGCCGGTTTTATCGCCAATGCCCAGAGCTTTCATAACCGTTTTGTCGGCGCTTGTTAATTGCACGCCAACCCAGCCGTATTTCAGCTTCCCGTCGGAAATAAGCGAGTCGATTGCGCTTTTGACGTTATTGATCGGGATGGAAAAGCCAAGCCCCTGAGAACCGCCGCTTGACGATGCAATCCATGTATTGATGCCGATAACCTGCCCATAGATATTGACGAGCGGACCGCCGGAGTTTCCTTGATTGATGGCAGCATCGGTTTGGATAAAGTCGTTGATATTATTGTTCGGACCGCCCGACCGCCCGACCGCACTGACCATACCGCGGGTAACCGTCGAAACATATCCGAGCGGGGAA
>CAJPTT010000157.1 GCA_905373565.1 uncultured Treponema sp.
GAATCGATATAGGGTTCCGATGTATTTTTTTTCCCGTTTATACTTGCCTGAAACCTGTGAACCCTCCTAAATAATGGATAATTGGTAATTTATAATTGATAATCGAAATACTTATCTCATAACTTTTAATTTTCAATTAAAAATACTTACATTACACATTACAATTAGCCTGAGCATCCTCTACACTTTTATTATTTTATTCATTAACTGCAAATACACGATCCGGAAGGTATACGATATAATCCGGACGGTGGCCGCGGATGTTGCCCTGCTCTACACCGTCGGGGTTCTGCGCAAGAATGTTTCGATTGTGCGTATGGCTTCGACGGCACGAGCTTGCGTTGTCGGGGAAGGATCTCGCAGCTTTTCCTTTAACAATACTAATGAGCGTTCAACCATTTCCGGTTCGTATTTCCCGATGATGCGGAATATGTCCGGGGCGTGCTCGCGTACACCTTCCTTGTCGGGATCGTCCAGCATACGTTCAAATAAACCGATATACGGCTTAAGAACTGCCGCTTTCGCATTAGCAATACTTTGACATGCATCCAGCATTGCCGCCCGTACTTTTGCTTCCGGGTCGCAATGTAATTGAATAATTTTATCCAGCCGGCTTTTTACCGTGTTGATATCCGCCCTGCCTATGCGGCCGATTGCTAAAACGGCTTGCTCCCGAATTTCCCAGTTACTGTCCTTTAATGCAGCAAAGGCGCCGTCTATGAGGTGCATAATTTTTTCCGGCCTGTTACTTCCGATATGGCCGATAGTGGTATATGCCTGCGCAATGACTTTCTCATTGTCGCTTTTAACGCTTTGGGTAACGAATGCGATATCATCGCCGGTTAACATTGCGGAATTTGTTTGTGCTGTATAGTCAATGCCTTGTAAGCGTTCAATAATTTTATTCATATTTTTCCTCTGGATATTGATAACTGTGTGATAAGGTTTATCTACTCATATTTACGCGCGAAACACTATACTCTTAAATAAAGAAAAATCAAGCGCTTGGAAGTCTTCCAGCACTTTCTCCGAATAACTCGGCGGATTATTACGTTGCACCCGTTCCATCGCTTGCTCCCACAGCTGTAACGATCGGGTGTCCAGCTCCGTCCCTTCCGTTAACACCATACTGCGATACGGCTGCTTGTGCAGTTGGATGTTTCCGTACATTGCATGATTTTGTAGCTTCCAATTCCGATGGATATGGTCGCGTACTTGTATATACAGCTCCTCACGGGTGGCACAGAAGATCAATTTAATATCCTTGGCTTCGGTACTGTTATTCGAATCTCCGTGGTTGCGTTCGATATATTCTGCAATTTGAGGGTTGTTGGTGATAATCAGTTGCTTCACGTAATTTTCCTTTTTATTTTTCGTTTAAGAGCGCTGCCGTTTCCATAATGCGATCAAGCTCCTCCTGACTGTCGCATACGAGGGAGGCTGCATAGTACAGTGCAATGGCTGTTTCGGTTGTGAGCATTCCCATCGGTACGGCGCCTTCTTTCCACAAGTCCCGCGCGCTGGCATAGGTGGAGAAATCGATAGCTTCTTCCTGTTGAGAAGTACAGTAAAACCTGCATTGCCGTTTTTTACCGCGTTTCAGAAACTCTTTTAAAGAATATGAGCTGTCCTTCATATTGGCCGTACCGTTTTCGTACAGCTCTAAAAAGAACGTGCGTATATCTTTTTGTAATGAAATAAGACGCTCGCTCCGAATGCCGGGATAGGTTTTTATCAAAAACATATTGTCGGCAGCTTCACTCAAGAGGCTTTCAAAAACAAGGCTATCGCTTTCCTCATAATCCGAAAGCAGTCCTTCTCCGCGAAAGAGCGGCGTTTGCATATTCCAGTTTACAAAGCCGATATCGCCTGAATCGACGAACTTGAGATTGAGCGGCGAAAGCACTTTGCCGTTAAAAGAAACATAGACGCCGCTCTCCTTTTCCCAAGCGAGCTTGATTGCCGCGTTAAAGTTGCGCCGCGCTTCCTCCGATTCCGAAGGGGCCGTACCGGAGGCAGTCAATACGATGGAGACCGGCGTGTCGGCAAAAAGCCAGTATATCAGCGGCGCGGTATAGACGAGGGTATCGGTTCCGTGCGTTATCACGATGCCGTTTGCCGTCCCCGAAGCAATCTTTTCACAGATTGCATGGATAAGCCGCGCCCAATCCGCAGGCTCCAGCTCTTCGCTAAAAAGCCCGTCGGAAATACTCGGTTCAATGCGGATATGCCGTTTGGCAATATCGGTATCCAATAGCTCGGACAGAATTTTGGTACTTCCCGCTTTCACCTGTCCGTTTTGTATGGTAGCCGAAATTGCGCCGCCCATCGAAAGCACATAGATAATGCGGATATTCAATTCTTCTTTAATGAGTTGCTTTACCAACTGCTGATCGGCAAATCCTTTTGTCCGCTTCATCACCTGCCCGCACAAGATTTCGAGGTATTTCATCGAACCGGTTTTGAGCAGTTCCGCCTCTTTCGGATGTTTGGCAATCAGTTCTTGAACGAGTGTCCGCAGCGTTGTTTCGTCGGATATTTTTATCCATTCATCTTGAGCAAGCAGGGCTGCGGGGTCAGCGCCGTCGATGATAATCTTTTGCAGCAGGGTGCGGGCAATCGGATGGTTAATTGTTCCCTCCTGCGCAAGCCGCAAAATACGGGCAACGTATTCAGGCTGCAAAACAAAGGCGTCGATTGTTTTACCGGTGCGCTTCAGCAGTGGAAGGATATCTTCCAGAATCCCGTTTGCGGCGATTTTCGGCTCAATTCCGAATTGCAGCACCGCTTCAAAAAAATCCGCAAGCCGCGCCTCGGTACACAGCGCCCGTGCAATTGGGATGGATAGGCCGAAGGATTGAATATAGCGCAGCTTTCGCGATTGTTGATTTTCCGGAGCAGTTTGCAATACTTCTTGCAACAGCGTATCCGGCGCCGTGTAAAAGTGCAGCTCTTTTGCCGGTCTCGTTTTAACGTAATCGATAAAATCCCGCGTTTTATACGGTTCGGTACGCTCCATGCGGGCATTCCACAACCGGCTTTCAGAAATCGGGTCATTCCCCTGTTTGAGCATATCTTCCTGTCGCCGTAAATCCTCGTTTACCGCCTTCCGTACAAAGTTAAAAGAGTTAAGGTTCCGCAGTTTTACATAATGCTGCGGCGGTTTGGGAAATTCGGTAGAAGCAACGTAGGCATTGCAGCGGATTTTATGACTGCTGTCAGAATCGGTGAGGAGTCCGATGTAGCGCAGTCGGTTATTCAGTTCGGTTAAAAACATCTCCGCTTCTTCGCCCAGTTCAAGGTTGTTACCGGTACGTATTCTGATGCTCGGCATTCCCGCGGAGCTGTAATCCATAAAAGCCTTACCGTCGGCGTGCATAAGGCGTCCCGCATCTTCTTCGATGCGTATTTCCAAAATATCAATTTGCTTTTTGTGTTTGTGAAATTCGATATCGAGCACGCCTTTTTCCGCAATTTTTACCGAAGCGCCGCAGAGCTGATATTCGGGTGGAAGGGCCGGCATACCTGAAGGGTATTCATATTGAGCTTTTGGGATAAGCGTACAGCCGAGGCTTTGAGCGAGCCGATACGCATCGCGGGCAATATGTTCTGTTAAAAGCAGCGGATATCCCGGTGTGCGTGTACAAATAGGACAGCTTCCGGCTGCGGAGCCTGCTTTGCAGGAACAAAACGCTTTCTCATCCGATAACATTAAAACACGGATTTCAAGAAAAACAAACGATTGGTACAAGCGTTCCTCCTGCAGTACAGCAATGATAGCAGCACATCTCTAAAAAAGCTCGGTTGCTTCGATTGGTTTTAGAGATTTTGATCAGAATATACAAAAAACTGAAAAAATTATACAACTATGCGAAAAAATATGATATACTATATACGCGAAAGATTCGCTCAATTATTTGCATGATTTTTCTCAGTGTTTAACGGGACGACACTCTTTAAACGGTTACGGTTAAAACTGTGGAAAAACGGTACGGATAAAAGCGGTGGGTTGTTGAGGAGCAGTGGTGAACAAGCGCGATTTTCCAAAAGTTCATTTTTATGATCAGGATTTTGTTGATATTTATGATAGAACGTGGTCGTTTATTCAGGATTTTTTATTCAATATAAAGACCGAAAAAGGAACAACTGAAAGTTTCTTTCTGTATCCCGATAACAACGGATGGTTTTTAAATCAGTATGAAACCATCTTTTCATCGTTCTTTTTTGTCTATTCAAATCGAAACTATAGTGCGAATCAGGGATTGGATTTTTTCTATGCACATCAGGAAGAATCGGGGGCGATTCGATCTCAGTATAATGTAGAAACCGGTGAGCCGGTGTTTTCAAGCGATAATCCCGAAGGTGTCGGTATGCCGCTTTTTGCATGGGCGGAATATAATATGTTTCACAAGACGGCGAATAAAAAACGGGTAAAAGATGTCATGCCGGTACTAACCCGCTATATGAAGTGGCTGGATACTTCGTTCAAACAAGCGAACGGATTGTATACCGTCCCGCTCGCAGCCGTAGAAATGTACAATACACCGCGCAAGAAAGCTGCCTATCTGGTAGACTTTAATGCGGCGGTCGCGGTTAACGCGCTGTATATGTCGGTGCTGGGGGATATCCTTAACGACAAGGAATTGAGTTTTCAGTATAAGCGGGTTTATTTTACCCTGAAGACCCGTATCAATGCCCTTATGTGGAATGCCGAAACGGGTTTTTATCACGATATCGATGCGGATGAACAAAAATTGCCGCAAAAGACAATCGCCGGTTTTTGGCCGCTGCTTGCCGAAATCCCCAATGAGGATAAGGCCGAACAGCTTTCCGCACACTTGCTCAATCCCGAAACCTTCGGTTCCGACCATCCTATTCCCAGTTTGTCGCTTGATGACTCTGCGTATAATGAACGCGGTATGGGGGCGTTGGGGAGTGTGTTCCCGCATTTGAACTTTATTGTGATTAAGGGCTTGGAAAAATATGAGCGGTGGGAACTTGCGCGGGAATGCGCTATCCGCCATATCTACTATGTGCTTGACGGCCTTGCTCCCGACGGCAACAGCAAAAAAGGCGCGTTGTGGGAAGCGTATTTGCCGCAAAAAGAAGGCCCCGCGCAATGGCCTGACCATGAAAACTTCCCGCGCAAGCAATATCTCTTTTCAGCAGCGCTCTCGACCATCACATTGATGATTGAAAATGTGATCGGGCTTTCTATCAGTTTCCCGCGAAAAACCGTCGATTGGATTATTCCAAACCTTGAGGTGATGGGCATCGAAAACTTGAGCCTGAAACGGAACCTTGTTACCATCCTGTCGTCAAAAACGCAGCGGGGCTGGGAAATCCACATGGAAAGCGAAAAGCTCTATTACTTTACCATCAATATCCTCGGACAAAAAAAGAAAACGCTGCCGATACCTTCCGGTAAGTGTTCGATGCTCATCGATAAACTGTAAGCGGAGCTGCCTGCAAGGTTTTGCGAGACCTTCACTATGATGGACTATCTTAATAGGGAACTTTCATGGATCGATTTTAACGAGCGGGTTTTGGCGGAGGCCTGCTCTTCTACGGTACCGCTTTTAGAGCGGCTCAAGTTTATCGGCATTGTATCTTCAAATTTTGACGAGTTTTTTATGGTGCGGGTTGCCGGTTTACAGGAGCTTTACAAAAGCGGGCATCCTCCTGCCGATGCTGACGATTGGCCGGTAGAAACGCTGTTAGAAGCCATCGTGCAAAAAACGCGGGTATTGTTCGATATTCAAGAAGCGGTGTTAAATACCGAAATTTTGCCCCAGCTGAAAGAGCATGGGTTTGCCTATTGCAAGCCGGAAGAATGTTCCGAAGCAGAGCGGCGTTTTTTGAAAGAGTATTTTTACCGACACCTCTACCCGATTATTACCCCGCAAGTTTCTGAAAATGAACAGGCGCTTGCAGACAGTGTTGCCAATGTGCGGCTGCACGTCGGGTTTTTGCTTTCGGATGATGCAGGCGGACAAGACCGGCTCGCGATTATACCGGTGCCGTCGGCTCCGCGCTTTGTTTTTTTATCACCGGAC
>CAJPTT010000158.1 GCA_905373565.1 uncultured Treponema sp.
GCTGATTTCAATTGATATAAATATTGTTTTAGTTATTTTGGCGGGCATATTCGGAATGTATATCAATAATAAATTTTTTGAAAAAAGAAAAGAAAAGGGAATACTGTAATGCAAAACACAGCAAAAGAAACTTGTATAGCTAATAGCATAGTTTTGTTTATTCTGATAGTTTCATTTTCCATTACACTTTTTATCACCGATAAACTTGGCTATTATATTATGTTGACAGTTTCATTTGTTTTGTTACTAACGCATTCAAAAAAAGTATTTTTTAATATGGTTATAAAGTATTTATTTCTTGTATTGCTCTTGCATTTATTGGGCAAACTTACATATAGACTTGGGGTCGCGTCTTTTATAGGGTTACTTCTGATCGGAATAAAACTTTTTCCTATTTTTGTTTTAGGCAGAATACTCATTGCTTTATCGCCCCTTACTATAATGAGTTCTTTAAGAAAAATAGGAGTACCCAATCATTTTAACCTTAGTATTGCTGCCGGACTTAGATTTATGGGTGAAATGAAAATAAGAATTAAAGAAATACAAAATGGTATGAGGGTAAGAGGCTTCAAATTAAGTCTCTTACACCCTATACATTCATTTGAGCTTTATCTTATTCCTTTGATGTATAAGTGCATACAAGTAAGCGAAACTTTGACATCATCTATTATTTCAAAGGGTGCAGAATATGAAATAAAAAAAACAAGTTATAGACCCACTACATATACCATTTTTGACTTGCTTTGTTTGTTTATTTCTCTTTATTTAATATGGAGAGTTTTTTAGCTACAGAGATTATCAATGAATATTTTAGAAATAAAAATCAACCAATTTAGGTATGAAAATAGCGAAGAAATAGTTTTAAAAGATGTACGTTTAAATATTAAATCCGGTGAACTTATCGTTATAACAGGACTTTCCGGCTGCGGGAAGACTACCTTAACGCGGATATTAAACGGCTTAATTCCCTATCATTACGGCGGAATACTCGACGGTGAGGTGCGCATTTTAGGGAAGAACATCTTGGATTATAAAAAGGGCGAATTGGCAAAGTACATCGGCAATGTGTTTCAAAATCCGAGCGATCAGTTTTTTGCTACCACTGCAGAGGAAGAGGTTGCCTTTGCCGGAGAAAACCTCGGTATGGATTTTCAAACCCTATGCGAAAAAACCGATGCTGCTTTTCAGACGATGCAGATAGAATCGCTTAAAGGTGCAAAACTTTCAGAGCTTTCCGGCGGGCAAAAACAAAAGGTCGCCATCGCTTCCACACTCATCTATGACACAAAGCTGCTTTTTTTCGATGAGCCTTCTTCCAATCTCGACTATGAAGGTATTGTGCAATTTCAAGCGATCATACGGGATTTAAAGGCGATGGGAAAAACGATTATCATTGCCGAGCACCGTTTATTTTTCTTAAATGAATTGTACGATAAGCTCATCTACATGAAGGACGGCACTATCGAAAAAATTTTTTTGAAGGGTGAATTGACAACAGAGGATTGCAGGCGGTACGGACTGAGGGCAATACGGTATGACAGTCTTGTCTGCGAAAACCCTTCGGTGCCGAAACAAGCGGTTACGCATATCGAGGGTTTGAGCGTTTCTATCGGCAGGCGGGAACTTATCAAAAATCTTTCGTTTGATGTACACGCAGGAGAGATTACCGCCGTTATCGGAAAAAACGGTATAGGAAAGACTACGCTCGGTAAGGCCTTAGGCGGGCTTGTGTCTTGCAAGGGGCAGATCGGTTACGGGAAGCGGCGGCGGCAGCGCTTAAAGACAGCGTATTACATGATGCAGGATGTTGACTATCAGATTTTTTTCGACACGGTAGAAAACGAGCTTATCCCTTCTTCAAAGCTGAAAGATACAGCCTATTTACAACAAGCGGCTGAGTACCTGCACATAATTGACCTTTGGGAAAAGAGGCTTGACCATCCGCAGGAACTTTCAGGCGGACAAAAGCAGCGGCTCGCTCTTGCAACGGCTTTTTTAAGCGGCCGGCGTATCATCATCTTAGATGAGCCGACCAGCGGTCTCGACTACAAACGCATGGACGAAATCGCAAAGCTCATCTTACACTGCGCTCAAGAAGTCCCCGTGCTCATCATCACCCACGACTTGGAACTCTTATTCAAAGTCTGCAACACCGCCATTCTGCTCGCTGAAAACGCATACAAGAAAATTCCGGTAAACGGAAATGAAGGTGAAATTCGAGAATTTCTCACCAGCCCGGTTTTTCGCCGGGGGTGTTGATTTAAAGTTTAATTCGTAATTTTTAATTTCCTCTGTTAAACACGGTTGACACTGATGTTAAATTATACTATCTTTATTTTAGCGACGGATGCGTCGCTAATTGTTTTAATTGAAGGCCGTTGGAAAAGTCTATGTGTGCAATAAAAAGACTTCCTGCAGATGTCCGCAAAAAGGAAATCAGGGAGGCGGCAAAAAGGGTGTTTTTAAAAAAAGGGTTTGCCGATACCAGTATGGAAGATGTTATCGCCGCAACCGGTATGAGTAAGGGCGGCGTTTACCGTCACTATAAAAGCACATCGGAAATGCTCTATGACCTTATGCTCGACGGTAATGAATACCGCTCCGATCTTTCCGAAGATTTTATGCGCAGCCATCCTTCCGCTTCACCCGAAGATATCGCAATCGAAATTACCCTTATGAAAATGCTTGACCCTAACGAGTATAAATCCTTATATGCCATGTTTTTAATGGAAGCGGAAAAAAATGAAACGCTTAAAAAATTACGCGATGAACTGATAAAAGAATCGGCAAAGGAATTACGCTCATTTTTACATGAACACGACCTCGATAAACTCATTCCCTTAACAAGTGAAACCGGCATCGCTTTTCTCAATGCCGTCATCGTGTCATGCGAAGTACTATCGGTTGGTACAGTCTTTAGAAAAAACAAAGATTTTTTTAGAAACATCATTCGTCATTATTTGGGTAGAGGAGAATCACAATGAACCTGATAAAAAAACACATCGGTAAGCACAAGGGGATGTATGCAGCTTCCATATTTTGCGCCTTGCTTGAGGTTGCTATGGGGCTTATTACATACATCATTTTAGCGGGAGCAGTCGCCGCTCTTATCGGAGGCAGTAAAGACCTGCACTTTTACACAAAGGCAGCAGGCAGTATTTTGCTCTGTTTTATATTAAAAGAAATCTGTGCGTCGGTTTCCACATCAATATCGCACAGAGCAACATTTTCGGCATTGAAGGATATGCGCAAGGATATTGCAGATAAGATGTTTAAAATGCCCTTAGGTGATATTCTCAATATATCATCGGGTAAACTTAAAAACATTCTCGTCGAACAAGTCGATTCAATGGAAACAACATTGGCACACCTCGTTCCGGAAATGACGGCAAACATTGTAGGCCCGCTCATTCTGTTAGTATATATGTTTCTCTTGGATTGGAGACTCGGCGCTCTTTCTCTTGTGCCGCTTGTTATCGGTATGATGTTTATGAAGACGACAATGAAATCCTACGGAACAAACTACGCCGAATCGGTAAAAATAAATCAAGAAATGAATAGCGCCGTAGTAGAATACATCAACGGTATCGAAGTTATTAAAACTTTTAATCAAAATGAAAAATCATATAAAAAATACAGCGATGCGGTTTACAATAATGCTGACTTTTATTATAGATGGATGAAGCAATGTATGGTCGGTGTTTCGGCATACCGAACTATCTGTCCGATGATGCTCTTAACGATTTTGCCTTTCGGCATATTCTTTTATTTACATAATTCCATTACATCCGTGCACCTTATTACCATCATTATTCTGTCATTCGGTACCATCGAAAACATCATTGCGGCAACGAATGCTTTGGACGACCTTGCGCGGATAAACACCATCACCGGAGAAATAAACGGAATATTGGAATCAAAAGAATTGGCTCATACGGAAAAACGGGCAGCGATTTCCGATTATACTATCGAATTTAAAAATGTTGATTTTTCATACACGGACGATAAAAAAATATTGAGCGGCTTGAATCTTTTATTAAAAGAAAAACACATTACCGCTATTGTCGGGCCGTCGGGTTCGGGAAAGTCTACCATCATCAGATTGATTGCAGGCTTTTGGGATACAACGGCAGGACAGCTCAGTATCGGCGGTACGGATATAAAAGATATTCCGCTTGAGCAGCTTTCGGAAATTATTTCCTATGTGTCGCAGGATAACTATTTATTCGATATGTCCATACGCGAAAATATCAGAATAGGAAGACCCGATGCGAGCGATGAAGAAGTTGAAAGCATTGCAAAAAAATCGGGCTGTGATGAGTTTATACGAAAACTTGCACACGGCTACGACACGGTAAGCGGACAAGGCGGAAGCCGTCTTTCAGGCGGAGAAAAACAGCGAATCTCCATCGCCCGCGCCATGCTCAAAAATGCCCCGATTGTTATCCTTGACGAAGCGACGGCATATATGGATACCGAAAACGAAAGCCTCATGCAAAAAGCTATCGGCAGTTTGGTACAAGGGAAAACCCTTATTGTGGTTGCTCATCGATTACGAACCGTTGTCAATGCAGATACCATCGTTGTAATCGAAAACGGCAGTGTGGAAAGTACCGGCACACACACCGAGCTTTTGGAAAAATCGGCGCTGTACCGCGGCATGTGGGAAGCAGCCATCAAGGGAGAAGAATAATGATAAGTGTTTTTAAAAAGATTATCCGCTTTGCAGAAAAAGAGCGGACAAATATACGAAAATCAATTATTGCAGGTTTTATGAATGCCGTTTTTAATGCATTGCAGTTTGCGGCGATTTATTATGTATTGGTGAAAATCTTTGGTACTACAAACGGAAAAACAATCGAAACAAAAGATATTGCGGTAACGCTCGGTATTTTACTGCTAAGTCTTGCAGGAAAGATGATTACCAAATATCTTTCTCAGCTGCAGCAAACCCATGCCGGTTATTTTATGGCAGCAGACAAAAGAATTGAAGTCGGCGAAAAACTGAAAAAAGTCCCGATGGGCTTTTTTAGCGACTTTAGTTTAGGAAAACTTACCACACTGAGTACGACCACTTTGAGCCTTATCGAAGCACAGGTGCCTTTGCTTTTGGTTTTAATGCTCGGCGGTTTATTGAATACGAGTATTTTTATAGTGAGCCTTTTCTTTTTTAACGTAAGAATAGGACTAATCGCAACAGCCGGTATGGCGGGATTTTTTATCGTTACCGCTTGTATGGAAAAACGCTCGCGTAATAATGCTCATCAAATCCACGAAGCGCAGCAAGATTTAACCAAACAGGTGCTTACCACAGTGCAGGGAATGTCCGTTATAAAATCCTATAATCTTTCAGGAGAAAATAATAAAGAATTGCATAAGGCTTTTGACGACAACTGCCGCATTACGATGGGACTTGAAAAAATAATGACACCGTACATTGCTGCGCAGCGTATCGTTATCGGAGCGGCAATAAGTTTTATGGTGTATTCTTCCCTTATGCTCTATTTAAAAGGAGCCATGCTTTTGCCCGATGCGATTATGTCGATGATTGCAAGTTTTATCATTTTTGAAGGCTTAAAAGGCGCAGGCAGTTTAATGGCTATTTTGAGGATTACGGAAAATGCTATCGACAGCTTAAACTATCTTGAAACAATGCCTGAAATACATACGGGAGAAACAATTCAGACAGCACCTCATACTTCCGGCAATGCAAAAACGGAAATCGAATTTAAAAACGTATCGTTCAGCTATGATGAAAAAAATATTCTTACCAATGTTTCCTGCAAAATGCATGAGCGTGAAATTACCGCTATTGTCGGCCCGTCAGGTTCGGGCAAAACGACGCTCTGTAATTTGATTGCGCGCTTTTGGGATGTACAAAGCGGCAGTATCACTATCGGCGGAGTTGATATCAAAGATGTACGTTTGGAAACTTTGATGAGCAAAATCAGTATGGTATTTCAAAATGTCTATCTTTTTGAAGACACTATCGAAAACAATATTAAATTCGGAAAGCCGGAAGCAAGCCGCGAACAGGTTATTGAGGCGGCAAAAA
>CAJPTT010000159.1 GCA_905373565.1 uncultured Treponema sp.
ATATTAAAGTTATCCCGCAGATCGTGCGCTTCGCTTGCCGAATGCCGCCAGCTTTCACCTTTTTTTACATCATGTTGAGGGAAAATCGGAACATCCCGCACTACCGGCATAAAATACTGCTCGTCAATAGTATAAACGCCGAACTCATCCCTGCGGAACACGCTCGGGTATTCGCGCCCCCATGAGAACGTACGGTTACTGTTTTGCTCGCTTGTCATAAAAGTGCAGGTATGGAGTGCAGAAGAAGGCTTACCGTTTGATGCCGGTTGAACATCCGAAACTTCGACCGTAACTCGGTTAGTGATATAGGCTTGATGTGCGAATTGTCCGTTCAAGTATACGTCTTCGGTAACCGTAGAGTTAATGCGGTAGGTATCGCCGTCCTTAAAATTGAAGCGGAAAATTTCGGCATGCAGCGGGGTAAATCCACCCATTACAAAGACAACAGTCAACAAGAAAAGGCACGGAAAACGCCTTGCGGTGAGTGTTTTAAGTCCGTTTATAGCATTAGAAAAAGAAAAAATTAATTGCATACCGTACCGTAATATTTTCATAATTTTTTGTAAATATGTAACCTTTTTTTTTTCGTCTGTTTAAGTGGTGTATATTGCGATACGTACTATCAAGAGAGTATTCAATGTACCTCCTTTACAGTTGCCCTGTAGGATTTTTTCCTCCTTTTGCCTACAGGGTTTTTTCTTTTTACGGCTAATAACAATACAGTTTTTTACAGTACAAAGACTATTTTGGTTCAATGCATTTTAATGCGGATAATGAAATTGCCTAAGATTAGCGGTTATGCAATGAATATCGCTCAACCGGTTTATCCGGCAAGCTGTTGAACAAGCGGTAAGACATACGACATAACCGCAGCGAAAATAAAACATAAAAAAAGACACTCACAGAAAGTGTCTTCTAAAAGAGTTAGCGGCAATAGGGCTTGAACCTATGACCTAACGGATATGAGCCGTTTGCTCTACCGACTGAGCTATACCGCCATAAAAATACTTAAAGAATATAGCGTAAAATGAAATCTTTGTCAATGGCACGCATTGATAAGAAAAAATTCGGGTTTTTAGAGGTGCCCTGTATAAACTTTTTGAACAACATTTAAAGCTATATCTTTTTCATACACTTTTTTCTCTTGTTCGTTTTCGATATACATTCTTACGTATCCGATATCATAACCTCCATGAGGAGCATCTATAAGAATTAGTGCCGGCTGTTCGGTGGAAGCGCAAAAGATACCCAATAGAAATAAACCTAAAAAAAATATTTGACAACGTTAAAAAGCTGATATATACTGTAACTATAAAAAATAAGGAATTGTTCTACTAATCTTTTGTTGCTATCTTCCTACTAAATTAATATTAGAGGACGATTATGAATTTAGACCGATTACGCCAAAAAATCCAACAAGGAAATCTTTCCACAAGTAGTTTACAAGATTTTGACTTTACAGATTTTGACTTTACAATGGATATGAATGTGGAAAAAAATTCCGGCGACAGAAGTTTTTTCTGCTGGTTTAGCTGTACATCCTGCACAGCGCAGGCATGTTCACAAGGTTGTTCCGCTAATGCCTGTCCTATTTCGTGCGCTAACGGAGCGTCTATTCTTTAAGACCAAAGGAGATAAAACTATGAATATCGATATTTTAAAGTCTAAAATACAAGATGCCGGTTTAACTATGGGGGAGCGATACTATTGGCGGCAGCATCATTATGTGTTATAAGCGCACAACTTGTACAACTTGTGTTCAAAGTTGTTCTACATCTTCTACAGAAGGTTCTTGTGGCCAATGCTCATCTGTAGGTACTGTTTGCAACAATATATGTACAGCGGCATTTCCTGTATGTAATATCCCGCCACATTTATCTTGAGTCCGTAAAACATCTGGAATTATTTGGTACGCCATATTGTATTTGTTACAAGGAGAAATGATAAAATAGGTCAACAAACAAACGGTACTGTGATAAGCTGAAGTAATTCAGCAGAGAGCAGGTAGAAGTTCGTCGTGTCTAGTAGAGGCAAAGACCTCTGGTAAGGAGAATGAAGAGCTTTTACCGTATACATCGCTACGCTCTGGTTACCTATAGGAAATTTATTGAACATCGGCACTTGCGTGCCATGGGCATCATACAATAGTTGGTAAAGAATGAATGGGAACCCGCAACGAAGTTTCCAGCGGAGTGGGAAATAGTACCGAAAAATTTTTAAGAAAGTCGATTTTGGATGTTGACTTTTTATGAGAGGAATTCTATATGCAATCGTTTCCCGCACAGACAAAGCTAATTTATAATCCTGAGCTGCGCTTCCGTAACGAAGGAACTCGTTGTATTGCGTATTCGATAGACGATTTTTTCTTTTCGCCGGATCACGTAACGGTGCTTTTGCCGCAGGAGGTGATTATGATCCTTCTGTTTGACGGCGAACATACGTTGGAAGAAACGGCGCATAATATGGCATACATATTCGGCATTCAGGAGATGCCGCAGCAAAACGGTACGGAACCGCCCGTTTCCTTAACGCAAAGCCTTAAAAATTCCGTAGAAGCGCTTGAACAGCGTATGGGGTTTAGCCCGCTTGTAATGGACACTGCAGAGGTCGAACCGGCGCTGATTAAACAGACGCAAGAACGCTATCCCGACCCCGGCGCCTTTATTATTCCGAAAGACCGCATCGTATTTAATCCGCGCGATTTGCGCTTAAATCAGCCGCTATCGGTTAATTATAATGTAATGACGTCCTGCGGCTTTCATTGTAAATACTGTTACCATCCATTGGTCGCCGTACCCGATCTTATTTCGCTGGAGCGGCTTGATACAATCTTTGCGGAGCTCAAAACTATGGGCTGCGAAAGCGTTATGCTTACCGGCGGCGACCCGATGATCCGGCCGGATATCGACAAAGTAATGCAAAGCTTGTACCGGCACGGCTTATTGTACTCGCTTTCTACCAAGTCCGTTATTTCTGCCGAGCGGATTAAAAAGCTACACGAAACGGCGGGCTTGCGCGGTATGCAGATCAGTCTCGATTCCACCGATTCCGGCACGGTGCAGAATCTTTTAGGCATCAAAAATAAGGACTACCACCGCAATGTCATTCAAATGATAAAAAATTTACAAGCAAACGATATTGAAGTACGGGTAAAGGCGGTGCTGACTGCTTACAATGCTGATGGTATCGGCGATTATCTGAAACTGCTGAGCGACCTCGGCATTAAACGGATGCAAATCGTTCAGTACGGTCGCAGCGGTACCCGCCATACCGATGACCTGTACCCCAGTGATGAACAAATGGAGCAGGCAAGCGTTATCGTGCAACGGTTTAAGCAAGACCATCCCGATGTAGAGCTTACCGCAGGCGGTTTTTCAAAAGCCTACGACGAGCCGGTTGTTGTTGAAAGAATCAGCCCGGAAACCATATTTACCAAACGGGCGATCTGCAATGCAGGTAGATTTTCGCTGACGTTGATGCCGAACGGGGAAGTGTTTATCTGCGAACAGCTGCCGTACGATAAAAAATACGTTATCGGCGATCTCCGTACGCAAAGCGTTGCCGAATGCTGGAACGGTGCAGGGGTAAAAACATGGCTCAGTCCGCCCAAACGCAGCGTATTCCCCGCCTCCTCACCGTGTAAAACCTGTCCGGAAGAATATTACAACGACTGTCATACGGTGTACAGCCGCTGCTTGCGCTTTATTCACGAAATAACCGGCTCTACAGAGACTGCCGACATCAAGTGCCCCCGCATGACCTTTCCCAAAGTGCGGATAAGTTGAGTATAATCCTAAGGAGGCGACTATGAAAAGAAAAACGGCAGGAATTTTGCTGCTGGGTTTTATCTTATGCGTACTGAATGCGCAAGAACAGCCCTTCGAACGGGAAGCGGTTCTAACGGAATCGGCGGTAAAAGCATTTATTGACCGTCATGAATCGTTAATTTCCGATATCAAGACAGCTCGCGAAGGAAACTGGCTTTCTATAAAGGGAGGCCGTACGAGTCCGCGGGAAGCGCTGGATGCAATTACCGAAACGGAACCGCCTAAAAAAATACGGATGCTTTTTAAACAGTACGGTCTTGATTCGGAAACGGGGCATCTGCAAATTGCGGTTATGCAGTACGGGATTGTGGCGCTTGAAATAGAAGAAGCATTGTCCGAAGTTGCTGCAATGAAACGGACAAAACGGGAACAGGCAGCGGACAAAAAAGTCGCTGCTTACTTAAATGAATTGAAAAGTCAGATAAACTCTGCAGATTTAGAGCTTATTCGTACCTACCGTAAACAGCTGCGTCCGATTTTTAATACCGGCGATTAAACCGATGATTCGTATAAAACACTTTCAGGCTGCGTTATACCGCTGGACTGCCGTATTTATGCGGCCTTTTTTTATGCCCATCGCCGGTATTACTGCTTTCACGTTTCTAGGAAATTACATTGGAACGTATGAACCCTTGTTTACCGGACAAATTATCGATTCTTTAACGGCAAAAAATAGTCCGCTTTTTTGGTGGATGATAGTGCTGGTAACGGCCGTTCAGCTCGGCGGCCTTTTATTTTCGCTTATCGGTTCATGGATACAGTATCTGCTGCAAAAAAAGATCACCGTTTACACGGAATCGCGCTTGTTTTTAAACATACTACATATACCGCCGCACAGTGTTGCCGCGTCGAAGAGGGGAAAAATACTCAATGTATTCCTCAGCGATCTTGCCGCGGTAACCGGTATTTATACGCAGCAGCTGCCGGCTTTGCTTATTGCTGCCGCTACGATGACCGTTATCGGGTTCCGGTTAGCACGTATCGACATCTTCTTTTTTTGCTTAACGGCAATTTTTTCTATTGTACCCGTTTTTCTTACACATTATTTCGGAAAAAAACAGGCAGCGGTAACGGAGATACAGCGCATGCAGCAGGATCAATATACCGCTTTTATTGATGAATCACTCATCGGTTTACATGAAATTAAAAACTATTCCGCTGCGCGTTTTTTTAAGCAGAGATTTCAACTGCTGTTAGCCGCTATTTTTTCCTATTTGAAAAAATCTACTTTTTTGGATATGCGCGCATCGGCGGCGTCATTTACTGCAAACTTTATAACAAATATGGCACTTTTTATCATCGTCGGCTATTCGGTCTTAACCGGCAAAAACACCGTCGGAACCATTGTCGCAGCGCTGATGTATTCACAACAGTTCCGCTCGCTCGTTTCCTCCTGTGCGGAAACCTACAAGGGGATTATCATCGCGCTCGTATCCGCCGAACGTGTAAAAGACTGTTTTGATGCCCGCGCCGAAATAAACGGTATTTCAAGAAGCCGAACAAAGGAGATGCATAAAGAACTCCGTATCGCGGATTTATCGTTTTCTTATACCGGAACTTATTTTTTATTCCGGCATTTTAACGCCGTCTTTACCTTCCCTCATTTGTATATCGTGAAAGGGGAAAACGGATGCGGAAAAACCACACTGCTGAATATTATTGCGGGAACCGTTAGCACGATGCCTCCGGCTCAAACCGGATTGCAGAGGATATCGCTAGGAAGCGGAAGTATTACCTTTGCAGGCTTCGGTTCAACTACCGTTTCCTACGTCAGCCAAAATCCTTTCATTTTTTCCGATACGGTATTGCATAACCTCACTTTAGGAAAGCCTGTAAATCCGGAGGAACTTACCGCTGTACTGAAAAAAACGCGGCTTCTGCAAGTAATCGAAGCACTGCCGCAAGGAATGGAAACGGAACTAGGCGGAAACGGATATGTGCTTTCTCAAGGGCAGTGTCAACGGCTTGCATTAGCACGATGTCTGCTGCACGGCTCCGATATCATTCTTTTTGACGAAGCGGAAACAGCTCTTGACACCGAAAGCGCAGACGCTTTGGAACGTATTCTTTCGGAACTGAAAGTCTCAAAGCTCATCCTCATGGTAACACACGGTAACCGTTATGATCACATTGCGGATGATACATTGCAATTGAGAGAAACGCAGAACGAGTAAATCCCCTTTTTTATGCTGAGCCCCTGCCCCATTATAAAT
>CAJPTT010000160.1 GCA_905373565.1 uncultured Treponema sp.
GTCGTGACACTGCGCTGCTTTTGCCGCTGCAATAACTTCTTCGTCGGTTGCATCCGGTTTTCCGAATTTGATGTTGTTCTTTATTGTGTCTTCAAACAAGTACACATCTTGGAATACAAATGTAAAGTTTGATAAAAATGCATCGTAGGCAAAGTCTTTTATATTGGTATCGCCGAGTTTTATTTCCCCTGAATTGACATCCCAAAAGCGGGCAATCAGCTGACACAAACTGGTCTTGCCCGAACCGGAATACCCGACCAAGGCTGTTACGCTGTTTTTCGGAATACTCATATCCACATTGCGGAAAAGTTTTTCCTCTGACTGCTCCTTTCCGCCGTACCCGAAGGTAATATTTTTGACGGTGATATCGTCGTTTCCCTGCGGCAGGAGCGAACCTTCCGGTAAGGCTTGAATATTTTTAACTGTAAAAAGCGTATCCAAATTCTGCACCGCAACACCGCGCATCCGCTGCATTGTACCGGCTATTTCAAACCCGCCGAATACCACAAAGCTCGCAACAATCAGCATCAGCGTTTTTTCCACATCGATCGCTCCAGCTGAATACCGATATAAGGCACTTACAATAATTATGGTTGTCCCCAGTTTAAGCAGGAGCGAAAAAACCAGCAATGAAGGCATCAGTGTCTTTTCTACCGCAAAGAAACCGGTTTTGCTTTTTTTAATACTCTCCGTTACGTTTTTTATTGCTTCGCTTGTTCTGCCGAACGCCTTTACCACACCGATCCCCTGCACATACTCCAGAACATCGGTATGCAGTTGCAGCTTCAGCTCCGTCAGTTTTGTCGTTACCGCATCGGTCTTTTTTTGAAACACAGAGTTGAACAGGATTGCAGTAACAAGGGTGATAAAAATGATACCGCCGGTTGTCATATCATACGGGAAAACAAACAGCGCCATAATCACCGTTTGAATGCTGCCTGCAAACATCATTTCGAGAATCATCATATCGATTGTTTCAACATCAGAAATCACCGTTGTCAACGCTCCCGAAATATCGCCGAGTTTACTTTCGGAAAAATATCCCATGTGTACGTTTTTCAGTTTATCTCCGATGAAAAGCCGGTTCTCCGCCCCCATCGTATACGAGGCGATATTTTTATTTCGGTCGGAAATATAACCGAAAATAATTTTTCCCGTAAGGCTGACAAGCATAATGCAGAACACCGTAATGATGTTGCTCTGTGTAACCGGCTGTGATTGAAACACCGCACGGCTCAGTGTTAGCAAAAAATACCCAAGCCCGCCGAGCGTGAAGCCTTCGAATATGCTTTTGAGCATATCGCAAATGAACATCGTTGTTATACGCTTTGATTGCTTCCCCGCAATCGCGTAAATCTTCTTCAATAAATCAAACATAGTTTTACCATTCCTTTATAAAACGTTTTTGTAGCTTGGTGCATAAGTAGCCGCAGTGTTCGTAAAACGCATGGGCTTCCGTGCGGTGCTCGCCGGAGTTGAGGCGGATAAAGCGATAATTCCGTGCAACGGCTTCTGCTTCTACAGCACGCAGCAGCTGTTTGCCGATACCCTTGTGCTGATATTCAGATAAAAGAGCCAATCCCAAAATGTTAAAGCCGGGCTCTTTGTACAAAAGCTCATAGGCTTCGGCATGAATAAAACCGACGACAGTATGCGTTTCATCATCTTCGTATACCCGTATAAAATGCCGATTGCCTTTTAAGAGTTTTGTAATCTGCCGTTCGGTTACTGCTTCCGTTGTTTTATACCCAAGCGAAAACTCGCTTATATCGCGAATAGCCTTTGCATCCGTTAGCTGTATAGTTCGTATCATGTATTCCTCCAAATTACCATGTTATAACGATCCCTATAATTTTATTATTCGCACATCAGGTATCTTTTCAAAGTGCTTATCTTTTGTTAGAATGGTCATTCCATTGGTTAGTGCTATTGAACCAATCCACATATCATTTTCGGGAATGATAGTACCTTTTGCTTGCAATTCGTACTTTAGCCTTCCATAATTTTGTGCGACATCTTTTGTAACATCAAGCAATGGATATGAAAGACAGAATTGCAAATATTTTTCTCGGTTACTCTGTTTAAGATGAGATTTTTCAGCTCCAAATAAAAGTTCACCCAATACAATTACCGGAATATAAATTAATCCTATTTTTCTCACTGCATCTGCAACAGCAGAGTCTCCCTTCATAATATGAATGATGATATTCGTATCAAGGATATTACCATTCATAGGGTTCTATCCTTCGGCAGTCCTGTACTGCTGTCAGCATTTTATTACTATCACTTTCATCGATAGTGCCGAAAAAACGGTCAATAGGAGAAAGTTCTTCCGGTATATATTTTTTGTTCATAAAAACTTTAGATAACCGTGCAAGAAGTGCCACACATTGTTCGTATGACAAATTATCAAGCTCTGTAAGCATCGAATTAAAAGCAATATCAGACATATCCACCTCCTCACGTATTATAGCGTTCCTATGCTCATTTTATAAGTGAGCAGCTATTTTCTGCTTTGCGACCTTAGCGCCTTGACGGTTTATTTTTTACTCCGAATTATCCCTGCTGCTGATATGGGACTGCCACATTTTTTGATAGAGCGGAGAGCGCTGTAACAGCTCGGTATGCGTTCCCTCAGCGGCGATTTTCCCTTTATCCAGTACGATGATTTTATCGGCATTGACAATCGTGGAAAGCCGGTGCGCAATCATAATAACGGTCTTATTTTTTACGAGGTTATCGATAGACTGCTGGATAACGGCTTCGTTTTCCGGGTCGGAATACGCGGTTGCTTCGTCGAGTACGACAATGGGGCTATCCTTGAGCAGTGCACGGGCAATGGTGAGCCGCTGGCGTTCGCCGCCTGAAAACTTGCTGCCTGCGTTTCCTGCATTGGTGTCATATCCGTTAGGCAGGCTTTGGATAAAGTCGTGGATGCTTGCTTTTTTACACGCGGCTTCGATTTCTGCATCCGTTGCATCCTCTTTTGCCATCTTGAGGTTTTCCCAGATGCTCTTGTTAAACAAAAAGTTTTCCTGCGATACGTAGGTAACCAGCTGCATATTCCGCTCTAAACTCATGCTCCCGATGTCAGCGCCGCCGATGGTGATGTGTCCGCTGTCGATATTCCAAAAGCCTGCCAGCAGTTTTGCGATGGTAGACTTGCCGCTACCGGAAGAACCGACAATCGCGGTCAGCTCTCCTTCTTTGGCGGTAAAGTTCAATCCGTCAAATACCTTTGTGCTGTCTTTGGCAGTAGCATTGTTTACCGCGCTGCCTGCCGCAGTATCCTTGGCAGCGGCACCGGCTGTTTCGCACAGCGCTCCGCCGTAGCCGAACACGACATTTTCAAAGCGTACATCATACCCGTGCGGTGCAGGGGCGGTGTCTTGCCGTACCAGCTCCGGTAAATCGAGTACCGATTGAATCTCACCGAACACAACACGAACATTCGCCATCGTGTCCATGTACGCCATTGCTTTAAGGAGCGGTTTATATGACGCATAAGAAAGCAGCACACACATGATCAGCACCGGCAGTGTAATGCCGCCGCTCATAAACAGATACAAGCCGACCGGCAGTACAACAAGGAGCGTGGACGGCAGCACTTCCATCGCAGCGGTCATCGCAAAACACACGCTCAAATACCAGTCGAGCATTGAGTCCCGGTTATCCTCCACCGCTTTTTGAAACTTATCATACGACGATGCCGACTTGTTAAATGCCTTGATCACTTTTATCCCTTGAATATACTCGACCGCGGCGGCATTCATTTTTTTGGATGCTTCGATGTATCGTTTTGATTTTGCTTCATAGTCTTTCATCATCAGCATTGAAAAGAGCATACCGAGCGGCAGGGTTACGAGGTTTGCAAGAGCGATTTTCCAGTTCAGTATAAAAATGATAACAACAACCACAATCGGAATGATAACGTTGGCAAGCACTTCGGGAATAACATGCGCAATCGGCTTTTCCATTTTATCCACTGTTTCTACCACAAACTGAGACCACTTGCCGCTGCTTTTTTCTTCTATCGTACCCATCGAAAGGCGGCTTAATTTTTCAACCACTCGCTTTCGCGTATCTTCAATAATACTGAATGCCAGATTGTGCGAACCAATGGTAGATACCGAATGTCCGATAATCGCCCCGGCAAAGCCTGCAAAAATAAGCCCTGCATACGGTAAGAAAATGCGGTAATCCGTTACGCCGTTTATCAGCTGTGTCACAATAGATGCAACGGCAAAGTAGGGCACAATGCTGCACGCAACACCGATAATTGCGACCACCACCGAAAAGATGATTGCGCCGATATGCTTTTTTAAAATATCCATATATACTCCTCTCCATAAAAAATCTAACCTGAGTTTTTAAAAGATGCCTACTATCTCCTGATAGATCAAAATCGCTGCCGTAGTTTGCTTCCCCCACTCATTACGGAAGCCCCAACACCGCTTTCCATCCCGCCTCAAAAAAAGCGGCGAGCGTATGAGCATATTTTAATGCGGTTTCTTTTGGATAATTATGCAACACAAGTTCGGCAAGGGACGCGTAATGCGCATGCACAAGGATATGCCATTCATCATCCTCTAAATCCCGAAAAGGAATACCCCGCCGCTTTAATTCGGCAAGGAACTTTTTGGTTTCCCGCATTTCGGCACGTACCACCATATCTTGAAAATCTGCGTATTTTGTACCGGCTGAGCACATCAGCAAAAGCTGAAATATTTCAAAATGCGCATAGATATACTCGATCATGCTGCACAAGGTTTCTTCTTCATGTTTCCACAGCTGTAAAAGATCATCGTTTTTTACTAATGCGAACTGCTCCGCTGCGGCATCGTTATACATTTGAGAAATAGTTTGAAAAACCGGGTCTACTATGGCACCGAAGAGCGCTTCCTTATCCGTAAAATGATTATAGAATGCGCCGTTGGTTACATGAGCTTCCTTGCATATTTCCCGAATGCTTGCCCGTTCAAAGCCGAACGCCAAAAACTGCTCTTTTGCACATTGCAGCAGATTTTCGTGTGTTTGCTGAAAATTCCTTGGTATACAATCACCCTCCACTGGAACAATATTACAACGTAATATTACACTGTAATTCAGACTATAGCGCAATCAGAAGAAAAATGCAAGCATAGTGAAGATATCAAGTGTAATTGAGATAAGAGGCTTACTACCGTATGCGGTAAGAACGGTTGTGGTATTAGCTATGGCGTGGGGCATGGTTTTTATTACCAATACGCAGGATGGAATTATGGACATCAGCAAGAAGAGCTGGATATTTCTGATTCTTTCAGGCTTGGCAACAGGGGCTTCATGGCTGTGTTATTACAAGGCATTGCAAATCGGCGAAGCATCCAAAGTTGTGCCTATCGATAAGGTAAGCGTAGTGATTACATTGATTTTAGCAGTGATTTTTCTGCATGAAAATATGAATGCAAAATCGATACTTGGTTCGCTGCTGATTACGGCAGGCACCCTTTGTATGGTGCTGTAAAGATGGTACACTGTTTGAATATCAAGATTACGGGAACATAATCCATGCGTATTTTATCATCAATCCTCAATCATCACTGTGTGAGGCGATTAAGAACAGCCTGATGTGTGTCTCCGAAGCAACCATCAGGTATATTGACTTAAAATGGCTTTGTCATAAAATATCGGTATGAAACATATCTATACGAAAATGCTGCCATTTATGGCGGCGCTGATTGTTATTTCCTGCGGCAGCTGCTCAAGTAAAGACGAAATCAAGCCGCTTACCGAAGGAGGTTCTATGAAGTTGACAAGTACGGCTTTTGCCGACGGCGAAAAAATGCCCCAAGAATTTGCAAAACTCGGTGCGAATCATATTCCTCCGCTCGAAATCGACGGTGTACCGGAGGGTACAAAGAGTCTTGCGATTATCGTGCACGATCCGGATGCGCCGCTTCCCGGCGGATTTTATCATTGGACGCTGTGGAACATTCCGCCGCAAACAACGTCGATCGGAGAAG
>CAJPTT010000161.1 GCA_905373565.1 uncultured Treponema sp.
CCGTGTCAAAGGCGATGATACTCAACCCTTTATCCTTGACTGCGCTCCCAAGTCGGCTTATTTTCATTACGCTTCCGCCGCTTGTCTCATCTTTCACGATACCGCGCCATCCGGCTCCATGTCCCCATATAACCAGCCCGTATTGCTCCGCTTGATACATCCCTTTCGCATATTCCAATGCTCCGCTTAATACATATTCTTTACTCATATCAAGTTCGCTTTCTTCATTCTTCCTCAAACCCAATACCGCGCAATCGAGTCGGTCGGAGAGTATCGTACTATTTACCCCTGCTTTATCATACCTTATTTCATACAACCTCGTCCCGCTCCAGTTCCCGTCGGTTGCATCGTAGCCGGGATGCCGGTCTATCAAGGCCAATACGCTTACGTCTTGTCCTCTCCAGTCCGCTCCTTCCAGTTCGTTGACAGCGCGCAGGGCATTGCTTTCAAGCTCGTTATCTGCCGCCATGTATAGTATATATGTCCACTTCCTTTTAATAAATTCGGCTGTGATATCTTTACCGGTTCCGGCTGCTATTTTTATTTCTCTTTCATATTTTTCTTCTTCTCCTACGCCTACTCCCGTCCATTCCTTAAACATCCAGCCGGCAGCTGCTTCTGCTTTTAGAATCGTATAGGTCTTATTATTTTCTCCTTTCTCTTCACCTCGCGTTATTTGTCCTTCTCCAACAACCGTATATTGAATAGGTTTCTTTTCCAGTATTGTCTCCGTATACTGTTGCCGACACCCGCTGAGCGCTATTCCAATACTCCATAGCGCTATCATACCTATCAATTGTCCGCTATATCTTATACGCACCTGTTTTATCCTCCCAAACGCTTCCGTCGTTGAATGTAAGCTTCCTTATAAAGAAATGATCTATCAAATACGGCTTATCCGGTACTCGATACAAATACCGGTCAAGCGGGATAATCAATTCTTTTTTCTCCCCGCTGCCAATTGATTCGTTAAATACGGCTTTTATCAAATTACTGCCGATAAACGGATTTTTTTTGCTTTCCGCATCATATATCATACAGTTTACTTCTATTATTGTTATTTCTTTTGCACCGGTATTGTAAAATGTAAACACAATACCGGCTACTGCATAATAATCTTCATTACCGCCTATTACGCATTCGGGTTTCGATACCGTAAACGGTATCTGCTGCGCCGTAATCATTGTACATGCTGCAAACAAACAGCACAACGGTAAAAATTTCAGTATATGTTTCATTGGCTATTCCTCGGTTGTATCTTTCGTAATTCATCATAAAACCTGTCTAACCATTCGTTTCGATACCCATTTACTTTTATCTGTTCTATTTTCCGTATCGCCTGTTCAATATTATAGTACCGATATGCAAGCACTGCCTCATAAATCATCACATCGATGTCCTGAATATTCATTGCCGCTGCTCTTTTTAAAAATCCTTCCGCTTCTTGCAGGTTATTTGCTTCAAGCGCTTTATCGGTAAGGTTTATTAGCTGTGAAAATGACGGTATCCTTAAATAGATCACCTGATCTTGATCGTAAATAATGATCTTTCCTTCATACGTTTCATAGCGGTTACTTTCTCCGGTCAGCAGATATTCGCCCAGCTTCACTTTTTCGAATGTAAACCGTCCCGTTATATCCGTTACTACCTCTAAATCATCATTCAATTTTAAATGATAGCCTGCAACCGGCCGGTTATCAAAGTCATAGACCATCCCATTGATATTTACTCCATATATCAGCGATGTCGTTTTACAACCCGTTACAAGCAAGATAAGCGTACATAAAATCAAAGCTTGCCGTACTATATTAAAACCGTTCTTCATCTCTTTTCACCTTTTTCATAATAGAGAATCTTTAAAAAGCTAACCGAGTTTTTAAAGATGTCTATATAGAGTATAAAATCCGCTTTTCGCTTTTGTCAATCATATTTTAAGACTTACTTTCAATACTGATTATCTTTCCCTCGGGTGTGCGGTAGTAGATTTTTATCTTTCCGTCGGTTTTAATTTTCCCGATTTCCACGCTCCCTTCAGGGATAACCGTATCTTTCTTTACCGTTTTTTCTATCTGCTGCGGAATCGGTTTTGCAGTCTCTTTTTTTGCATATCCGAAGGCGTAGGCAATGGTATATGGTACATGTCCTGTTACCTGTTCCGCTTTTGTTTGATTATCATTCTCGCCGATTTGTTGAAATTCCGCATGGACGGAAAGTATTTCCGATTCCGCGGCAGCAACTTCCAATACATTCATACCGAAAGAATACCGGCTGCTTATCACTTCAATATCGTGTAAGAATGCATCGATTGTTTCATTTTTTACGAGAACGGAAAGCGTTATGCTTAATCCGTTCATCGTAATTTGTGCGTTTTGTCCCCGCCGTACCGCCGTATCGGTTTTAAAAATACCGGTTCTCAGCGCATCCGTAAAAGCCGCTATCGCAGCAGGATCTACTGTCGGTATGAATGTCGCTTGCCGGATGGCGGGTTCCGTTTGTACGGTAACAACGGTTTGTTTATCTTTCTGGGTGATTTCTTTGATAGAACAGCCGCTACGATGCGGCACGGTTTGAAATGCCGTAATACTGTTTTCAAGGTTAGTGCTCCGGAACGTGCAAAGTGCACCCTCCGCATCGGCATAGCGGTAGCGTTCAAATACCGCTTGCATAGCAGGTGTATGTTCTGCAATCATTTCTAAAAAGCGGCACGGTGTTACGGTCAGAGTTTCTTTGGTCTCCGTTTCGACAGTCATATCTCGGTGTTCCGGCGATACTGTTGCTTGATGTGCGGGATATATCGCTGTCCAAACGATGTATGCGGTAAGTACGGCAGCAACAATAACGCCGAATCCAATTCCGGCTATTTGATATATGCTTCGCTTACTGCTAAATACGACGCTTTTCCGTCCCGCACGGACAATCGGTTCTTCCCGCTCCTGCGGAATCTTGTCGGGGTTATGTGATATACCCGCATTTTCGGTTTCTTCCGAAATAATGAGCTGTTTTTGTTCGTCAAACCATATCCGTTCGCATCCGCGTACCTGCGCTTCTTTCATTCCGTCGGTAAAAAAGTCTTTTTCAAAAACGGCAAGCGAGGTAGCCGTAACGAATGCGGTATGAGGGTACAGTATCCGGTATTCTTCAAGCGTGTCTTTTCGCATCACCGTAACGATTGCCCATTCGTGCTCATTATGTTTGAGTCTTTTGACATCGGTAACCGTATCGACGCCGTACACGGGATGCATACGCAACAATTGTTCATCGATATATGCTTGCAGCTGTCGTTTCGGTTCTCCGGTAATATCGATGCAATACACATCGTGATCTTTCCGCGGAATACGTAGCGCTCTCATTTATTCACTCTCCGTTAAAATAGTAATCTGCTTTCCATTGAACACGATATCTGCTTGATACACGCGTACGTCTCCTTTTTCGTACCTGATGCTTGTTTTTACTTTTTCCAAACCTGATACGGCGCTTACCGCATACCGCCATCTGGGCAAATCCGCCGGTTTATGCTTGCAGGTATTTCTAAAAGATTGTTCGATAAAGATAAGATTTTTCTGTTCGTATTCCGCTGCTTTGACGGCATGTACTGTTTTTAAAAGCGGTGTACCGATTTGCCCGCAAGCGGTAAAAAAGAAAAAGAGAATCGCTAAGGCTGCAAGTGTTTCAGTGTAGGTCATATTTTTTCCGTATCCGCGTATTTTCCGCCTCAATAGCTTCAATAACACGATCGGTAGAACGCTGCGCTTTCTTTTTTACATACAAGAGTTGAGGTGCAAGCGAAAAAAACAATGCAGCTGCGAAGAAAATCAGTGCGACTGCCGAAAGAAGTGCGAAGCCTTTATCTTTTCCACGAAATAATATCCGCATTGTCTCCCTCTCCGCCTTCTTTCCCATCAGCCCCATATGACACGATCGTATACGGCAATCCTTTATCTCCCGGCGTTTTATATACATACCGATTATTCCACGGATCGGAAGGAACCTCTCTATCCAAGTATGGCCCGTTCCAATTTGCCGGAACCGGAGCCAATATCGGCTTTTCCCACAGCGCCGGTAAACCTTGCCCCGCCGAAGGATATACCCCGCAATCAAGATAGTATGCTTGCAATGCAATCTTAAAAATTTCCATTTGATTTTTACACGCCGTTACCTTCGCCTTCCCGACAAACTTAAAGGCAGAAAAGCCCACCGTTGCGCTCAATATCAGAATAATCGCAATAACTACCAGTGTTTCAGGCAGCGTAAATCCTTTATCTTTTTTAGCCGTCATATAGCCCTCCGTATATTAAACCTGTTCGGAAACTTCCGTTTCGGAACAGGTTACTTACTTTATAGTAATAACATATTTTCTTTCTCTAATATATCATAGGTCATCTCTAAAAAATGGTCTGCTAAAAAGTTCTTACACAGGCTCCAATTCCGTGATAGCCGCTGCCGTCAGCTGCGCCGCCTCATTGCCGTCAATCCATTCTATTTCGATGCCGTTTCGCGCCATGCGCCGGAACCATGTTTCCTGCCGTTTTGCAAACTGCCCGATTGCCCGATAGAGCTGCTCGATATAGGCTTCTTTGCTTTCGATTTTCCCTTGCAGATACTGCGCCGTAAAACGGTATTCCAGTCCGAGACTTTCGAGCCGCTCCCACGAATAGCCCTGCGCATGGATTTGTTCGGTTTCTTCTATCATACCGGCATCGATGCGGGCAATGAGGCGGCGGCGGATCCGTTCACGTAAGGCACTGCGCTCAAAAGAGATACCGTAGATTTTCGGCTTGATAGGCGGCACGTTATGAAGATGCACGGCGGTGGATTCCGGATGTTCCTGCCGGTAACGGGCAATTTCGATAGCGCGGACAAGGCGGTCGGGCTGCTCAAGGTCGGTTTTATTGTGAATATCCGGTTTGAGCGCTATGAGCATATCTTGCAGTTCCGGCAGCGTTTTCGATGCCAGTTCTTTGCGCAATGCGGGGTCTTCGGGCACGGGGATTAGCTCATAGCTGCGGAGGATGGCATCGAGGTACAGCCCCGTGCCGCCTGCGATAATCGGCAATGCGCCTTTTTCAACAAGCTGCGGAAAGATGCGGTACACCTCCTGCTGAAAATGGAAGACTGTAAACTCGCGGCTTAAATCGCAGACATCGATGAGGTGATAGGGAATACTGCCGTATTCCTGCAAATCCTTTCCCGTGCCTAAGTCGAGTCCGCGGTATACTTGTCGGGAATCAGCGGAGATGATTTCGCCGTGCTTTGCGTGCGCAAGTTTGACGGCAAGCGCCGTTTTTCCCGTTGCCGTAGCGCCTAATACTACGGCGCAATTATAATGCGGCATTATCGTTACCGCGCGGGGCGGATACATTCCTCATAGTGCCCTTCCTCTAAATCAAAAACTTTATCGTTACCACTCGTTTTTTACATCTTTCTATAATATTCTGTAAGATATTCGCAACTAAATCTAAAGTAAACCTCTCAAAACTGAAGTTTTTAGAGGTTCCCTATGATAATTTCTTTTTTGTAACTTCATTATACGATCTTTATACATTTCATTATCAGGTTCGAATGATAATGCCTTTTCGTACAACGCAAGTGCTGTTGGATAATCTTGTTGATATTCATAGATCATTCCTTTAGCATAGTATATTTCTGCTCTATGAGGCTTAAACGTTAAATACAAATCATAATATCTCACCGCTCGTTCTAAAAATGAACACTGTTCGCACGCACGTGCCAACAATAAAATAGTACCCGGCGAATCTGGTTTTAATGCAATGGCTTTCTCAAAATGAGCAATAGCATCACGATAAAACTTACGGCGAGCGACGATATATTTTCGTCTTCTTTTATCGTAATGATATGTTGCATCAAGCAATTGAGCTTGATCAAAATATATTGATCCAAGTAATGCAAATGCATAAGGAACAGTTGGCTGTATATCAATTATCTTTTTTAAAAGTAAAATCGTTTCTTCTGTATGATT
>CAJPTT010000162.1 GCA_905373565.1 uncultured Treponema sp.
GTATCGAACCGTGGGAAACGCTGATTGCCGATATGGAAGATCTTCAGACACTCTATGAATTGACTCAAGAAGCCGGTGATGCGGATAATGAGGATTCCGTTCAAGAAATCGATACATCACTCAAAAATCTCCGAGATCGGTTTGAAAAGCTCAATACGCTGGCGCTCCTTTCCGACGAGGTTGACGGAAACGATGCCTTTTTGACCGTCCATGCAGGAGCGGGCGGCACCGAAGCTTGCGATTGGGCACAGATGCTGACCCGTATGTATCTTCGTTGGGCGGAGCGCCGCGGCTTTACCGTTGAAACGCTCGATGAACTGGAAGCCGATGAGGGTTTAAAATCTATTACATTACAGATACGCGGCGACTATGCTTACGGCTTTTTAAAGGCGGAGACCGGCGTGCATCGGCTTATCAGAATTAGTCCCTTTGATGCGAATGCCCGTAGACACACCTCTTTTTCTTCCGTCTATGTATTTCCCGTGCTGGATGATACCGTCGAGGTGAATATCAGACCGGAAGATTTACGGGTGGATACCTATCGCGCAGGTGGTGCCGGTGGGCAGCATGTTAATAAAACGGACTCTGCGGTGCGGCTGACGCATTTGCCTACCGGTATTGTCGTTGCATGTCAAAATGAGCGCAGTCAAATCTCCAACCGAGCGACTGCTATGAATATGTTGAAAGCGCGGCTCTACGAATACTACCGCAACGAAAAAGAAAAAGAGAATGCGAAATTTGCCGCCGAAAAAAAAGGTATTTCGTGGGGGAATCAAATCAGATCGTATATCTTTCAGCCTTATACAATGGTAAAAGATCATCGTACAAAACATGAAACGGGGAATATTCAAGCCGTTATGGACGGCGATATAGACAGTTTCATTGAAGACTTTTTGAAAAAACAATGGGCGAATCAGCTGATGTATGAGGACAGTTCGGAATGAAGGTAAAACGGCTGTGCATTGCGCTGGTTGCGATGGTAACTGCATTATACGGCGCTGCACAAACAAAAGGTGAAATTCCTACATGGTCGATTACGGCGTCAAAGTTTACGCTTACCGATGTGCCTGAATTGTATGCCTCATACTCGACGGCGCTGCCTGCGATGCTGAACCTTTTTTGCGCTGTGCCTGCGAACAGACTGATAACCCCGCAGGAAAAAAAGGCGCGGCAGCTCATAGATTATGCGGCGAAAAAACTTGCGCTTATCCGCGAACGGGCATCGTTGATCGTGGAACGGGATTCCCTATACCTTGCGGTAATGTCCGAAAAAGAGAAGAGGAAACAGACCGTTGCACTCAACAAAAAAATAACTGCGAAAGAAGTCGATATTCAAAAAGCCCAAGAGAAAATCAACCAATTGCTGGCGGATACCTCTTTTACCGCCGAAACGCTCCCCGTTATGATCTGGAAAGACGGTAAACAGGTGTTTGAGATACCCGAATATGCAAACATTCCGCAAACGCTCAAAATCGAGAATATCTCTGCGGTTATTAACGGTTCGGTACAAGATTTGGCGGGTTATATGTACGTGTCGATTGTATTGACTACCGGTTTATCGGGTATGCCTGAATATCGGTTTAGTGAAGCAGGCCCATATCAGGAGATTGAAGCAATTGCCCGGTCATTAGCCGCACAAATTATGACGGCAATAAAAAACACACGGCCCGCACGAGTGCTGGTCACTGTCGACCCGGAAGATGCGGAAATTTACTTGGACAATGACCGGTTGCAAGTAGAAAAAAAGCCGCTCTATGTATATGAAGGAAGTCATCGGCTGGAGGTAACTGCTTCGGGATACGACTCAGCCGGTAAGACCATTGAAGCTCAAGCAGGGAAAGATTATTTACTTAAAATAAAGCTGAAAAAAGAAGTCCCCATTTCTGTCGGATTTCGTTTTACAAAACCTGCTGCGGACGTATTTTTACACACGCAATATTTTTCGGGTACGCCGTTTCAAACCGACATACCGGCAGGAAAAACTACTGCCGTGAGTTTCTCTTATAGTGATGTAAAAACGTACGTCGTGCTTCGGTCTCAGAATTTTATGCGGCAAGGGCAGACAAAGTATCAGCTTCATGCATCGCTTAATAAAGAAAAGACAAAGACGCGGATTGACCGGCGGCGGAATATTTTGTATTGGTCCTTGGGCGCTTTTTATGTCTCGTTCCCTATTTTTATGATTTTGCAGGGAGTAACGGCAGATATGGCTTCTGCAATTATGGACTATAGGATGGCAGTTAATGAAAGCGTAAAGAAAAAATACAATGCGCTTTTTATCAGTACTGTGGTTATGCAGGGACTCACAATCGGTTTAGGTATTAATTATGCAGTGCAGCTTGGGCTGTATCTGCATGCCGCCGAGCAGAGTATCCCGAAAGAGGCGCGTAAGTTATAACGGATATAGTGGAGAAAAAGCATGGTTAAAAGAAGTTTTGCCGAAGGCTTAAAGAAATTGTTCGGCATTTATTCCAAATTGGATGATTCTTTTTTTGAAAGTGTAACCGACACATTGGTGGAAGGAGATATCGGTGCTCAATTTGCATTCGAGATTGAAGATCTGCTTCGCTCCGAATGTCAAAAAAGGAAGATTGAACAGCAAGAACAAGTGCTGCAGGTTTTATACGATATTTTGCTTCCCTTTTTGCCATGCGCTTCTTTTATGCCGGAGAAGGATAAAACTTCCGTGTATTTATTGCTGGGGGTAAACGGGGTAGGGAAAACGACTACGGCGGCAAAGCTCACTGAGTATTATAAGCCTCGCTTTGAAGCGCCGATCATACTTGCCGCTGCGGATACCTTTCGGGCTGCCGCGATTGAGCAGCTTGAATATCACGGCAAACAGCTTGATGTGCGGGTTATTGCGCATCAGTACGGCGGAGATCCGGGAGCGGTTATCTTTGATGCGGCACAGGCGGTGCGGGCTCAAGGAGGTGGGCTTGTCATCGCCGATACTGCAGGGCGGCTTCATAATAAGGAGAACCTTGTGCGGGAACTGCAAAAGATCAATAAAATTGCCGAATCCAAAACCGATGAAGGCTGTTACAAGAAAATACTTGTGCTCGATGTAACGGCAGGGCAAAGCGGCTTTAGGCAGGCTGAGGTATTCCACGAAGCGGTTGGTGTCGATGCGGTCATCCTTACAAAATACGATTCGACGGCCAAGGGCGGTATCGCGCTCAGTGTAGGACGACAGCTGAACTTACCGGTCATTTTTACCGGTACCGGCGAAAAATACGGAGACTTTGTACCCTTCAACGCCGATACCTATTTGAAGGAATTTATCGGTATGCCGGTATGAGACATCTTACTTATTGCCTTCTTGTCTTAGTATATGCACTCTGTTTACAGCCGCTCGTCGCTGCCGGTAAGGCGGAATCAACGGATACGGTGCATACTTCCGTAAAGGATAAAAAAAACAACTCCATACCGTCATCTCAAGGGGGATCGGAGGCACAAGGCGCCGATACGCTTTCTCCTGCGGTGGGCGAAAATACTGCCGCTACAACTCAAACGGAAGATGTGTCGGCGGAGGCTGCAACGAATGCGGAGACTACTGTATCGACCGTCGAGGCAAACGAGAGCGCAGCTGTAAACAGCGAATCTGCTTCATTAACAGGATTAAATGGAAGCAAAGTGGAAAACGGCGAACCTGCCGATGTAACTTTTGCCTCTATCCATAGCAAGGGGTTAGCCGTTGCGGATGGAAACAAATGGTACTACGAAAATTTTGATCGGCATGGACGATCTTCTTTCGCGGTGCTTTACGAAGACGGCACGGCAGTTGAAAAAACGGTATGGACATATAAGGACGCCGACCGTTATCCCGTGCAAAAAAAGATACTCCGCACTGCGGAGTCGGAAATCTTTCGCTATGATGAAGAAGGGCGTGAGCTAAGCATCGAGCGGTATGAAGGAAAAATGTTAGTATCCAAGACGGAAAACATCTATAACGGCGCAGGACAGCTGATTGAACAGGCTATTACCTTGGGGGAAAATGCGGACAGGTCGGTATGGGAATTTGCCGGAGATAAGGCCGTTACTCAAACAAAATACCGGAACGGAAAGAAAACCGCCTTTATCGAACTGCATAGTACGCCTCATATTGTGCACCTGTATGTGGATGACAAAGAAGTGTATGTAGGAGAGGAACAGTGAAACGTGTCGATCTCGCCTGGATTTTTTTTGTATTGCGGCGGTTTAATGCCGCGGATACCAAGGGGCGTTCTGCAATTACCGGGATTCTTTCCGTGCTCGGTATCGCTTTCGGGGTTACGGTCTTGATTGTGATCCTTGCCGTGATGAACGGTTTTCAGCGCAGCTTTATTGATACCATTTTACAGGTAAGCTCGGCGCACGTGCAGCTGTACGGTTCCGAAGCGGCGCTTGAAAAGGCGCGAGCGGCAGGCGGCTTCCAATCTTTTTATATATTTTCGGAAACACAAACGATAATGCAGGGTAACTACGGCAGGCAGCAGCCCGCCATACTCCGCGCCGTGCCCGAAACAATCTTAAGCGATGATCGCGGCTTTGCAGCCGCTGTAACGATGATGGAAGGCCGTTTTGATCTCAGCGCACCTCATTCCGTTGTACTCGGGTATGAGCTTGCCCGTATGCTTTCTGTTTCCGCCGGAGATAAGATTTCGCTCCTTGCGCTTTCGGGCAGTGCAGATACCGACATTTTCCCTGAGGATGCTGAATGCACGGTAGCCGGTTTAATGAAAACCGGCTACTATGCAATCGACGCGGGCTTTGCTTTTATGTCAACGGAGACCGGCGTGCGGCTCTGCGGTAAACAACAGGAGCTGTCTGCTGCAGTAAAGCTTCAAAATTCGGAGGCAGACGGGGTTTATATCGCTCGCGTTTCCGCAGCCATACCCGAACTGAAAGCCGAATCGTGGCGCACCTATAATCAGGCGTTTTTCGGCGCGCTGCGCATCGAAAAAAATACGATGTTTATGCTCGTATTTTTAATCTTTGTAGTGGTGACGGTGAATATTTACAACGGAATGCGGCGTTCCATTTATGAACGACGGGAGGAAATTTCGGTACTTGCCTCATTGGGAGCCAAAAAAGAACATATCCAAGCGCTCTTTATCGCTAACGGTTTTACCATCGGGCTTTTGGGGGCTTCCACCGGCTTGCTCTTAGGGCTGCTTCTTTCCGCCGACATCAACAGGGTATTTTTATTGGCTGAATACATAGTAAACACCGTCATTGAAGCGGCAAATATTTTGTTGGAATACAGGTTTTCTACCGGCTTCAGCATTTTCAGTTCTCAATATTTTTATATTGATTCGGTACCGGTTCGTATTTTTTTCAACGAAGTATTCTTGATATTTTTGTTCGGAGTTTTTTCCGCGAGTTTTGCCGCTTCAATTGCAGCTCGAAAAATCCTGACTCTTAAACCTGCGGAGGTGCTGCGCTATGAATAAACCGATTCTATCGCTGATACATGTTACAAAGACCTTTCAATCGGAGGCGGATTCGATCCGTATCTTACAAAATTTGAACTTGATAATCGAGCATCCGGCAAAAATCGCTGTAGTAGGAGAATCCGGTTCCGGGAAGAGCACTTTTTTGAATATTATAGGCGGTCTGGAACAGGCGGATTCCGGAGAGATTATTGCAGGAGGCTACGAACTGCACCGGCTCAACGAAGGCGGATTGACGGACTATCGCCGCTTTTACCTCGGCTTTATCTTTCAGTTTCACTACTTGTTGAAGGATTTTACGGCTATCGAAAATGTGATGCTGCCTGCGCTTATCGCCGGTATGCCGAAAAAAGAGGTAAAAGAGAAGGCTGCTGCGCTTTTGCAGGATGTCAAGCTGGAAAGGCGGCTTCATCACTTTCCTTCTCAACTGTCGGGGGGGGAGCGGCAGCGGGCAGCGGTTGCCCGTGCGCTCATAAATGACCCT
>CAJPTT010000163.1 GCA_905373565.1 uncultured Treponema sp.
AATCAAAAAATTGATTCTCCTGCCTAAAAACGGAATTTTACCGACAGCGGTATCAAAGATATACTTAAATTGCTGATATCCCTTCCGCACGGTTAAACGGCTAAGGTACTCGGAAATTGTTCGTATATTGGAAGAGATTGACATTTTATTATCGTTGAGGATAACCACAAGGTTCTTTGTCCGGGGCGTAATGTTTAGCAAGGCTTCAAAGGCCATTCCCCCGCTCAGCGCACCGTCACCGATAACGGCGATAACCTTTCCTCCTTGATGTTGCAACAATCGTCCGGTCAAAATCCCTTCCGCAGCGGAAATTGAGGTCGAGGCATGTCCCGTATTGAATGCATCATGAGGGCTTTCTTCCCGTTTGGGAAATCCGGCAAGCCCATCCTTCAAGCGGAGTGTTGTAAAATTGTTATAGCGTCCGGTCAGAAGCTTGTGGGGGTAGGATTGATGTCCTACATCCCAAATAATCGCGTCTTTAGGACTCGAAAACACCCGATGCAGCGCGATGGTTAATTCGATAACGCCGAGATTACTGGCAAGGTGTCCGCCGTTTGCACCTACCGTTTCCAAAATAATGCTGCGCATTTCTTGCGCTAATATACGAAGCTCCTCTCTTGAAAGAGCTTGTAGATCTTTCGGTTCCCGTATTGATAAAAGTACGTTTTTATTCATGTATATGTTCAGTAAACTGCCGGATACATAAAAAAAGGGCTGTGAAGATATTCAACAAAGCCCTTTCTAACCGTAGTAAAAGCGATAGAACAATACGCCTATAATCATCTTGTAAACAAAAACGCCCTTTCGTTATATGCTCAATATATACTGATATAATGCAGATGAATACAAGACCATTTAAACCCTCTAAAAACTCAACGATATTTTAGAGGTTACTTGTTCTTATGTCTATTCTTTCGAAGCTTCTTCTTTCTTTTATGCGTTGCTATTTTCTGTCGCTTCCGTTTTTTTCCGCAGGGCACGTGAACACACTCCTTTTTATAAAGATAGATGATAATAGCCGAACAGCGGTAAAAAGTCAAGGCGGCAACTTTGTATGTATGTATTTTAAATCAACAACCCCGATGCTTTGCGTCGTGGTACAGTGCTCAACGTTTCGCACTGTATGTTCTATAAGGTGGTTGCAGTCGGCTTTAATACCCTTTGTTACGACGCAGAGCGTTCGTCAAAACTATACATCCGTGTATAGTTTTGACTGCAAGTTGTGGCTCTGCCACAACATTGCTGCTGTTCGGAACCACCGCCGTCCGTGGCGGTAGAGGAACGGCGGGTATTAAATCCTCCGCACGAATAAAATAGATTTTTCTTGACAAATCAAAATTCGCGGGTGATAATATACATACTCTGTAAGCAATGCCATATTATCGGAGGTTTTCTTTGCATCGTACCATTGTCTTCCATAAAAAATATAGCATGATATTCACGGCTTTTGCGTTGCAAAGCCAATTTCGCTTTTAGGCGGACATACATATTTGGTTTAGGAGTATTTTATGAAAAAATTTACGGTTGTGATGCTTGCCGGTGTTTTACTTGCGGCATCTTTCTTTCTGTTTACGAACTGCACAAGTGACGGAGGCGGAGAGAAGGTAACTTTAACGATGGGATCTTGGCGTACCGATGACGTTGCACAGATTTCTGCGCTTCTTAAAGAGTACAAAAAGCTAAAGCCGAATGTAACAATCGAGTTCAAACCGACGCTCAATGTCGATTACAATGCGACGTTACGACTGCAACTTGAAAGCGGTACCGGCCCCGATTTGATGTATGCTCGTTCGTATGCAACCGGCGCTAAACTGCTCACGGACGGCTATTTTGCCGATGTATCGGACATTCCCGGTTTAAAATCGAACTTTACCGCTGGAAGCCGCGCTCCGTGGACAGCCGCCGACGGACGACACTTTGCCGTTCCGTTTAACGCGGTTGTGCAAGTCGTCTACTATAATAAGGATTTATTCAAAAAAGCCGACATTGCGGTTCCTCAAACGTGGGAAGATTTTTTAGCCGCGTGCGATAAGCTGAAAAAGGCCGGTATTACACCGATTGCCAACGGACTTGCCGACGAATGGGATATTAACGAATGCTTTATGATGGGCATTTTACCGGGATTTGTCGGTGGCGCCGAAGGCCGTATGGCATACCAATCGGGAAAGATACCCTTAAACGATGCTAAAATGGTAAGCGCTTTTCAGGCAATGGCTGATGTAGCAAAATATTGTCCCGACGGTTTTGCTGCTCTTACCTACAACGATTCAATCGCATTGTTTGCTACCGGGCAGGCGGCCATGTGGGTAGACGGTTCATGGAGCGCCGAATCCTTTAAGGACGTTAGTTTTGATTGGGGAACGTTTGCACCGCCCGCTCCGGCCGGTCAAAAAGCAGCTATTTGTTTCCATCCAGACACGGGTATGGCGTATAATAAGGCGAGTAAGCATGTTCAGGAATGTAAAGACTTTTTGGCATGGCTTTGCACGGTACAAGGCGCGACTGTTTGTGCCGAGTTTATGCCTACGGGCTTTTTCCCGATGATCAATTCTTCCATTAAAATCAAAGACGCTCATGCAAATGAAATTCTTGCGCTTACGGCAGAAAAACTTCAAGATGCGCGTTTTGTATGGGAACGCTTTATGGACGGAGATCCCAGCGGCTATGTACTGATGAATCAGGGCGTTATCGCGGTTATGAAGGGTGAAAAGACCGCCAAGCAGGCTGCCGATGCATTGGCCGCAGGTGTTGCAAAGTGGTATAAACCTTAAGTTTTTGTATCCATTACAAACAGAGATGGAGCTGTCGAAACGGCAATCGACTGTTGAGGCATCAAGGCAACCGCATCAAAAATATTTTTAGCGGTTGCCTTCCTTCTGTGCGAAATTTTGCTTTGAGCGACGGAGTTGCAAATATGCATATTAAAAAAAGTGATAAGTACGGATGGCTTATATATCTTTTGCCTGCTTTTGTCGTGTACACTGTCTTTATGGCATTCCCGCTGGCGGATTCAATCAGGCTTAGCTTTTTTTCCGGTTCTTCGGTATCCGGTAAAAATATCTTTGTCGGTTTGGATAATTATAAAGCGCTCTTTGGTGATGCCGACAATGCCCGCCGATACTGGGGTGCATTCGGTAATACATGGTATTTTTTCTTTATTCACATGCTGGTTCAAAACGTTTTGGGATTGACGTTTTCGCTCATACTCACCGCGAAGGGTATGAAGCGGGCACGTTTTTATCAAACGATTATTTTCATTCCGGTTACTTTGGCTATTTTGGTTACCGGATATTTATGGAAGCTGATACTGAATCCCCAATGGGGAGCCTTGCCGCTCATGTTAAAAAACCTCGGACTTGAAACACTTATAAAACCGTGGCTCGGTGAGCAGCAATATGCATTGACAGCCATTTCGTTGGTATCGTCATGGCAGTGGGTAGGGATTCCCGCCATGATGATTTTAGCCGGTTTGCAAACTATTCCGGACGATTTGTTGGAGGCTGCCGATATCGCAGGCTGTAACGGCTGGCAGAAGATCCTGTATATAAAACTTCCGTTGATAAAGCCGGTGCTCGGTATGGTCGCAATTTTAACATTTGTAAATAACTTCAATGCGTTCGACGTTGTTTTTGCGATGGAAAACGTAAACGGCGCGCCGCAATATGCAACAGATCTAATCGGTACGCTTTTTTATCGCATAGGAATTGCAGGGCAGCACCCTGTCGGTATTCCGAATCCCGGTATGGGAGCCGCAATTGCAACGGTAACATTTATTATGCTGATGATCGGGGTCGGCATTATGTTACGCTTAACGCAAGGCGATAAGAATTAATTTAACAAGGAAAATACGATGAAGGCTTCGATTTCACGAGACAGAATGCACCTCGGTTCTCATATCGTACTTATTTTTTGGACGTTTTTAGTGCTTTTCCCTTTGTGGACGATGGTTGTCAATTCGTTTAAGTTTAAATTCGACATTTATACCGACCCTTTCGGATTACCTAAAAAATGGAATTTTGAAAGTTACGCATCAGTTATAACGGACGGTGACTTCTTTTTATATTTCCGCAATAGCTTATTTGTAACGCTCGGTTCGATTTTTCTTGTGTTATTATTCGGTGCTATGGCATCTTACGCGTTGGTAAATTGGAAACATAAGGGCTCTCGCTTTTTATACCTGTTTTTTATTGCAGGAATGATGCTTCCGATCAAAATCGGCAGTATCCGCCTTTTGCAGCTTGTTAAAGGACTGGGGCTTTTAAATACACTCTGGGGCTTGTTCCCCGTATATACGGCGATGGGGCTGCCGATAGCCGTATTTGTCTTAACGGAATTTATCCGCCAAATCCCTGCTGAATTGACCGAGGCTGCCGTTATTGACGGAGCTACCCGTAACAAAGTTTTCACCATTATTATTCTGCCGCTTTTGCGACCTGCGCTTGCAACCGTCGCCATCTATAACCTTATTCCGTTCTGGAATGACTTGTGGTTCCCGCTTATCTTTATCAACAACGATGCACACAAGACGCTGCTGCTCGGTGTAACGCGCCTATTCGGGCAATATATGACCGATTGGTCACGGATTTTAGCAGTGCTTACCTTGTCGGCCATCCCCGTTTTGGTGTTATACCTTACGATGTCTAAAAACTTTATCAGAGGTTTGACCGCCGGTGCCGTAAAAGGATAGCGCAAAAAACCTCTAAAAACCGAGGTTTTTAGAGGTTTATGCTAGATACACCACGGAACTAAACGTCATCAGCTAAGAAAGATCGCTACAATAATTCATAATTCTTAATTCTTAATTCCCCTGCTTCCGCCAAATTCGGAGCTGCTCCTGTATCAACTCTTTGCTTTCTGCCAATACTTTTAACTGCGCTTCCTTTGTAGTAGGCGTCGGATATATTTTTAAGATTTTGACGCGATACGAACCGCCGCGCAAGTTGGTTGCAAGCCTCGTTATCGAAGAGATATTCCATCCGCCGTCAACCGCAGCAACGGCCACCGGCATCGGCGCCTTGGATAAAAACCGCCGGAAACCCGCCGAATGAAAAGTTCCGACTTCGCCGTTCTTTGAGCGGGTTCCCTCAGGAAAGAGTATCGGTATCCAATTGTTGCGCATTATCCGTTGTGCGAATGAATCCATTGCCTGCATCGCCTGACTGGGACTGCCGGTACGCCGCACGATACAGTGTTCGTCACTTTTCAGCATAACGGAAACTAACGGTACGTGGTCTGCAAGTTCTTTCTTTGCGACAAAACGAACCCGCTTCCCGCCGAGGTAGTTCATATACACGACAATATCCAAGATACTCTGATGGTTGGAAATCAATAAATACTGTTCCGGCAGCTGCGGCACAAGAGAATAATCACCTCTGAAACGAAAATTAAGATAGGCAGAAAAAATCGAAAAGATACGGTGAGCGATAACGGTTGAAATATGTGCATTGATTTTTTTACACCACGGTCGATGCACGGCATAAGCGATACGGTTCAACAACGCCCATCCGACCAAAGCGCCGATACAGCATATAATACAAAAAATACCCAGCATAAAGTCCCTATCAATACAAGAAATTTTCGATAGTATAGACTATTTCTTCTAAAGATGCAAAGCATTGCTTGGTTTTAGGGATACTGTCGATAAAAAACATGAGGGTTCCCAAAAATCGGTTGCTTTCGGAACATCCTTGACGAGCTTTTTTTTAATTAAGTCTTTATATATCAATAACTTAATTGAAACTGAAGTTTTTTGACAGCACCGTGATTGAACAGTCTCTATTATTCTGCTTTCAAAAATCGCCTGATGCGTTTACCCTGTCCAGTATGCAGCGCAATAGTATAAAAGTCAAAAATTGAGTACAATGTCTATATGGATAACCTGAAAACAACTTTTGTAAAAAAA
>CAJPTT010000164.1 GCA_905373565.1 uncultured Treponema sp.
CATCCTTGTAGACGAGTACGATAAACCCTTACTGCAAACCATGGGGGTAAATGAAGAGCTGAACGAACACTACCGCAATACCCTTAAAGCATTTTACTCCGTAATCAAAACCTGCGATCAATATATCCGCTTTGCCTTCCTCACCGGCGTTACCAAGTTCAGCAAGATCAGTATTTTTAGTGATTTGAATAACCTTCGGGATATATCGATGGAAAAACAATATGCCGGTATCTGCGGTATCACGCAGGCAGAACTGGAAGCAAATTTTCAACCTGAAATACAAGCGCTTGCTTCCGAACAAGATTTAACCTATCAGCAAACGGTGACAACCTTAAAGCAGTGGTATGACGGATACTGTTTCTCACCTGCGGGGGATAACATGTACAATCCATTTAGCGTATTAAATGCATTTGTAAAGGAGCGGTTCGGCAGCTATTGGTTCAGTACGGGAACACCGACCTTTTTAGTCAATTACTTAAAAGAGGCTCATTATTTTATCCCTGATTTGGACGGCAAGGTTGAACTCAATGAAGCGGGGTTGGACACGTATCGTGCAGTGACAGAAAATGCCTTACCCATTCTGTTTCAATCAGGGTACTTGACGATTATAGGGTATATCAAAGAAGCGCGACTGTATAAGCTCGGCTTTCCGAATGATGAAGTACGATACGGCTTTTTAGAGAATCTACTGCCTGCATATTCAAGTTTACCGCTCGGTGATACAGGCAAGTCGGTATGGCAGTTTGTACAAGACATCCGTGAGGGGAAAGTTGATAGCTTTATGGAACGGATGAGGTCGATCATAGCAGGTATACCGTATGATAACTTCACCGAAGAAAACATGAAGCTGCGGGAACAGAACTATCAAACGGCAGTGTATTTGGTCTTTGCGCTGATGGGACAGTTTGTGCAGACCGAGGTGCATTGCTCGACCGGACGGATCGATTGTGTGGTATACACAGTCGATAGCATTTACCTCTTCGAGTTTAAGCTCACCGGTAACGGCAGTGCGGAAGATGCACTCAATCAGATAAAAGAGAAAGAATATGCAGCAAAACATCAGATGGACGGAAAGAAGATTGTGCTGATTGGAAGTTCTTTTGACGAAGAGAAGCGTACAATCAAAGAGTGGCAGATAGCTAATGGGTAATGATCGGTAGTGGGTTACAAATGAATGATCGAATTAAAAACACGGATGAACTTGAATTTACAATATTCTGTATAGAGAACCTTGCTATCCGCTTAAAAACGGATGCCGAGCATATCTATACGGCGCTCGCAGAGTCGAACAGTTTTCTCTATGACTATATTGTTGCGCATTATGATGTACTGCATACTCAAGATAAGGAATACATCATCAATGATATACTTGAGGCGATGGATCAATGCGGGATAAAAGTATAATCGTGTATCACGGCTCCGATCGGATTATTGCTCAACCTGACACCGGGCACTCGCGGCTTAGAGTTGATTTCGGCAAGGGATTTTATACCACACCGTTTTATGAGCAAGCAAAAAAGTGGTGCGAAAAATATACAACGCGGCGGAAAAACGGGATCATCTCATATTATGAACTTGATGTGTCTGTTTATACTGAATGCGCTGTTCTCTCTTTTGAATCCTATACCGAAGCATGGCTCGATTTTATTTTGAAATGCAGAACCGGAACTATGCCAAGTGATTATAATCGATATGATATAATTGAAGGCGGAATTGCGAACGACAAGGTATTTAATACGGTGGAACTTTTTTTTGACGGATTGATTGATAAAGCAGAAACAGTGAAACGGCTGCAATACGAAAAACCGAATTGGCAGATATGCTTTAAAACGCAGTCCATTATTGATACGTACTTACAGTACAAAGGATTTAATAGCATATGTTAGCACATCCTGTTCTACTGCAAAAAAAATATGCACGGGTTATCGCTCTGTATGCCGAAAAAGAGCATATCGGTTTAGATGCAGCCTTACAAAAATTCTATCATTCGGTAACATATAAATTGATGAAAGACGGCATTTCCGATATGCATTGTATGAGCGATGACTATCTTACGGAAGAATTGAAGGCGGAAGATATACAAAAGAAGTAGCGAGCCGGTTACCTTGCATCCATACAATTATCCTAAAAATTATTAAATATCGCAAAAAGATTCAATGTCTAGAAGTTTCCTATATCAATCGACATAAAAATCGGTACATGGTCGGAAATCTTCTTTTCAAAGAAAGATTCAGGTTTGTATCTATGCCCTCCCTGTAGTTTCAAATTATTGGCAGCGTTATTTAGAATAAAATGATCATATCGTTTGTGACCGCGAGTTGTCGTTTCACAACATTCGATAACATAACCGGTGAAAGTTAAATATGACTGCCTTTTTAACAAGTTGTTACAGTCTGTATTAAAATCTCCGCAAAGGATTATCGGAGCACCTTCATCAACGATGCTGTAGGGTAATATCTGGATGTCTTGATTTATATTCTCATTTTCCGTATTTATGCTTCCGTAAAAAAAGATTGGGGAATATCCATCCATTTCATACAGTTTATCACATATCTTGCGTAAAACTCCTATATCCCGTTTTCTATTCTCTTTGTTGTTATAAGGCATATGTGTATTAATCAGATAGAAATAGTTGACATCCGAAAATCGGCTGTTACTATTCGAGATTTTTAAGATATTCGTATGGTTCATACTCATTTTGTACTTCGATATATCAAAGTTATCGAAATAGAACGGATAGCCTGAGTGGAGGTCTTCAACAACGAGTTTATCCGATCGATACAAGACGGCATTATCAAGACCGCTGTCGCTGTTGCACGAGGCGTAATATTCTCCTTTTACCCATTTTTCTCCTCGTAAGGCATATTCTGCAGAGGATGTATACGCCCATTGACCTCCTGTTTGTTCGGATAAAGCTTTAGCAAATTGCTTCAAAAAAGCAGTAGTATCGATTTGCAGGTTTAACATCACTTCCTGTAAGGCGAGGATATCGATATGTTTATCCCGTACAAAAGACTGACCGAATTTAATTACTTCTCGCGCTTCTTTCTCTGCGAATGTTCGCCCATTGCCTTGTATATTCCAAGAGCCGATTACTATCTCTTCTGCAAAGACTGTCAGCAATACACACAACATACCGCATATCAATAGAAAACGCTTATAGGTAGTTGCAGTAATCATGCGGTATTTTTTATAGGACGGTACACTGTGCAATAGTATGTTTTTAGAATGCAATATTTTTTTCATATATTTTTCCTATCCAATATATTGGAAAAAGAGCAATAAGGATTACCGATCTTTTCCCAATATATATATGCCTTGTTTTAACCACTTCTATTGTTTTTTAATAGACCTGTTCGGAAACTTCAGTTTCAGAACAGGCCACCTTAAAATGCGATGTTCTAAATCGTGCTATTTGCGCGATTTAGAACTCGTCGACCTGTTCGATAACGGAGCTATTGAACAGGTCTAATTTCTACGAATTTCGTACATTTATAGTCGGTTACCACATTACCGGTTGTCTCCGATATTGTATCCAACGAGAATACGATAAACGTATCTGTTTTATCGTTGAGCCGTTTATTTCCGGTTAAATAATTTTTGGGTAGATATATTGGAAGATATAAAATATAAAATGTCCAATCGGTAAAATCAGCCTTCCAATATGCTGGAGGAGCATCAAAACGGTATACACTTGCACTGAAGGCAACATATTTATCATCATGCTTATATGTTTCTTTTTCTGCCTCTTGTAGAATTGTTCTCAACTGATATTGATAATCTTTTTTTATGTTGATAAGATACTCTTGTTCCGATGTATGTCCTTTTTTCTTTGCCGCTTTTTTCGCTTCCTTTTGCAAGGTTTTATCATCCTTAAATTCAAATTTGCCGTCGCGTAGTTTTTCTCCAAAGATAACAGCTGTATTTCCGTCTTGTGATTGAATATCGGAACCGAGCTGACCTAAACCCATCGCTGCCCGCATTACAACGCCCTCCGTAGAGAATGTTACCGTATAGCGCAATGAAAATGTTTTACCGGTATTTTTATCTGTTAGGATCAGTGCAATCGAATTTTTATCAGGACTCAAATCCTTCCATTTCGTATTGCACCAGTATGTGTGATAGTCATTTCCTTTATTGGAAAATAGAATCGCCGTTACATTCTTTTTTTCGCCGTTTATTTCTATTTCTGAAATACGGTATTCCGCTGCAAGCATGTTGGGAATTGTAAAGCAGATGTAATCATTTACCAACTCTTTCTTTCCCGGCTTACCCATAATCGCCAATTCCAAATGCGCACCGTCGTCTGTTTTCCAATTGACCGTATCAGCTAAATAGCCTTTGTCATTATCAAACGCTCTATGCAAACTCTCGGCAGTAAAGGTAATAAATTCTGCTTTTGTTGCAACATCATAAATGATATGGTTTTTCTCGGATGCTAATTCCGTTTTGATAATTTTTAAAAGGAATTTTGAACTACCAAGATAATCTTTTCCTGAATCGCCGAGTCCGATATTTTCTTCCAAACTTTTAACCGCTTTTGCCGTATCGCCGAGCACATAATAAATCTGTGCCATGTAATAGTTTTTGTCGATAACGTCAAACGTATTTTCCCGTGAAGTTTGTTCTTCGATAATAGCAAGATACTTGTATACTTCGTTTTTATTCTCACGTAACTGTTTGTTTTTTGCTTCCGTTGAACCGCTGCCAGCAATAAGACTGATCATGTTTTTTGCAAGTTCAACATAGTATTTATCATACGTGATAATGGTGTTGTTTTGTAACTGTTCGAATTTTGTGTATGCTTTCCGTGCAGCGCTATAATTATTGTCATTTTGGTAGGCGGAACCAAGTTCATACCAGAACGGCGGGAAATTATCAAAGCGGTGTGATTCTTCCAACACGCGCAAATTATTGAGTTTTTCTTTATTACCGCTCATCTGCAAAACAGTAATAAATTTTTCCATAAAGTTTTCGTGCGTGTAGCTTTTTTCATCTAGCCGATATTGACTGAGGAGTGCCGTACTGTTATTAAAGAGCTGTGTCCGTTGATCATCAATAACTCGCAATTGATTTTGATCGATATTAAACGTCTGCTGATCCAATGCATTATCAACAGAATTGACCGCCCGTTTATAATTGAAAAAGGCTGATGTGCCCGTATAAGCAAGTGAGGCAACCATTTGCAACGGTGTCCTTCCGGGAACAAACACCGAACCGAAACTTTGAAATGCGTTAAAAATTGCCTGCTTGCGTTGTTTTTCCGCCTGCTTCTGATAAAATGCCCGCTCGTTTTCCTGCAATTTTAATTCCGTTAAATTTTGCAGTAACGAACTGTACGTATTAATCAATCGCGGATCGATAAAGATATTCCGTTTAATTTTATTAATGACAAAGTCAAACTCTCTATCGACAACTATCCTGTTTTGATGCTTTTTTATTTGCGCCGTTGAAAACTCAACATAATTCAATGCGGTGATGAGCTGCTCTTTCTGCGCTTCCGTCAGTGTTCTTACCGTTTGTGCGTATACACCGATAGCCGTTAGGCATAAAACGCACACAATGAAATTTTTTTTTAATCGGTTCATGGTATAGCTCCTTTTTATCAATCTTTATATACCGTTCTATTTTTATTCACGCTGTCTTTAAACCGATCCCGTACCATTTTAATGGTAAAAGCTACGGCCGCTAGGATAGCGATTAAATCATCCATAAATCCAACTACCGGCATAATATCCGGGACAACATCGAACGGCCAGATAAGATAGATAAGCGCTAAAATATCGGCCGCTATACAACAAATCATCTTTAACATAATGTCTCCTTAAAATGCAACGGTTGAACAAAGTTTGAACTTTGGAAACTGTTGCATTGGTGCGC
>CAJPTT010000165.1 GCA_905373565.1 uncultured Treponema sp.
GGACTTCCGGTTGCCCGTACGTTTGCCGAGCTCGGCGCTGAGGTTTCCGTCGTTGATCCTAATGAAAAAAACTATTCCCAGCAGAAAATGAATCTCTATGTGTATCCTTATTTGGAAAATCTGCGGGATAGGCTCTGCGAATGGGATATCATTGTAACACACTACGGCTTTACCGCCTTTGAAGCGCTCGCTGCAGGCTGCGCCGTTATCCTTGTCTCTCCGACCGAATATCATTATCAACTCGGCATTAATGCGGGCTTTTCAACGATGCCTGCCGGTATTCCATCCGCTCAGGGGTTTAAAGCGTTATTCAAGGCCGGTATCGATATTCCGTCCATCGTTACTCCGCAATCAAAAGAAAAAAGTCTTGCCGATTTTATCTTGAAGCTTTCTATGGCAACCGCTCACCGCTGTCCGCTCTGCGATGAGCAGTCTCCGCTTCCCCCCGAAGGCAGAGCCGAAAATAAAACCGTTTCGCGCTGTCCTGTCTGCGGGATGTACTATCCGTCATTTATCGCTGCGGAAAAAAAAGACTACAGCGAACAGTATTTTTTTGAAGAGTATCAAGCTCAATACGGTAAGACCTATCTGGAAGACTTTGAATCGATTAAACGGCAGGGTTTACGGCGGATGTCGATCATCAATGCAATCTATGCGAAGGTTTTTAATGGCGGCAAGGAAGAGTCGCTTTTTGAGGGGCTTCATCATGGGACAAAACGGATTCTCGATGTGGGCTGCGCTTACGGCCCCTTCCTTGCGGCTGCGAAGGAGTCCGGTTGGAATCCGGTCGGTACCGATATTTCGGCGGAGGCTGTGCACTATGTTTGTAAGACGCTCCAGCTTCCTGCTTGTCAGGCTCCGTTTCCCGTACTTCCGGCACGGTTTCCTTTCACGGTTGAAAAAACATTTACCGAACAGCATAACCAGTCTCTCAGTATTCCGTTGGAATCAGGCGGTTTTTCTGCGGTAACGATGTGGTTTGTTATTGAGCATTTTCAAGATTTGAATTCGGTGCTGCAGAAGGTCTCCGATCTTTTGATTGGAGGTGGAATTTTTGCTTTTTCCACGCCTGCGCTATCGGGCGTTACCGGTCGGTGGAATCGCCGCCTCTTTTTTGCGCAAAGCCCGACCGATCACTATACCATCTGGGATAGATGGCAGGTAAAAAAACAGCTGGAACAATATGGATTTACCGTAAAAAAGATTGTATCTATCGGGCATCATCCGGAGCGGTTCCCCCATGCGGCTAAGATAAGAAAAGGCGGCTTCCGCTGGAATATATTGATGTTGGTCAGTAAGCTCTTTAAGTTGGGGGACAGTATGGAGATTTATGCGGTAAAGCAGGGAGCGTTTGATGACTAAAAAACGGGTGTTTATGCTCGGTGCGGGCTTTATGCAAGGTGTTGCGATACGTGCTGCCCGTGCGCTCGGCTGCACCGTGGTTGCAGCCGACGGAAATCCGTCCGCGGTGTGCGCTGCGGAAGCCGACGAGTTCGTATGCATCGATTTAAAAGATACCGCGCGTCTTATCGACTATGCGCGGTATTTACAGCAAAACGGCGGACTCGATGCGGTGTTTACCGCCGCGACGGATTTCTCCGCCGCAGTTGCCGCTATTGCGGCTGCCTGCAGTTTGCGCGGGCACACGCTTGAAGCGGCACTCAATGCAACGGACAAGGTGCGGATGCGGGAATGCTTTCGCAAAGCCGACGTACCGTCTCCCGCTTTTATTGAGCTGACCGCCGCCGACCTTGCAGCTCCGGCTGACCGTTTAGAAGCAAGGGGTAATGTCCGGTATAGTGATCTAGGGGCAACTACAGCCGATGCTCTTGAGCAACGGCTCGGTAAACTTGCCGGATGTTTCCCGCTGGTGATAAAGCCTGTCGACAACATGGGTGCCCGCGGGTGTTCTCTTGTTAAAAATCTTTCGGAATTACGGAAAGCAGCTGCTATAGCATTGCAGTATTCGCGGAGCGGTCGTATCATCGTTGAAGAATATATAGAAGGAAGTGAGTTTTCGATTGAAGGGCTGGTCTTTGGCGGGCGGCTGTACATCACCGCGCTTGCCGACCGGCATATCTTTTTCCCCCCGTATTTTATCGAGATGGGGCATACGATCCCGTCGGAGTGCACGCAAGACATTGCCGATGAGGTTATATCAGTGTTTGAGCGCGGTGTTCATGCGCTCGGCTTAACCGACGGGGCGGTGAAGGGCGATATTTTGGTGCGGAACGGTAAGGCCTTTGTCGGAGAGATCGCCGCCCGCCTTTCCGGCGGTTACATGTCCGGTTGGACAGTGCCGTACAGCTCTTGTTTGGATATTACGGCGGCGGCGTTGACCCTTGCGCTCGGCGGTTTGCCTCGGCTGCACACCTGCGGGAAGGATTCTTTCGTAGTGCCGCTCAAACAAAACTGTCCGTTTGTGTCTGCGGAGCGGGCCTGGATTTCCATTCCCGGGCAGGTGGCATCCGTTAGCGGCTTGGAAGCTGCACGCGCAGTGCCCTTCGTCAAAGATGTGTTTCCCCGAGCAGGTGCGGACGATACGGTGGTGTTCCCGCAGAACAATGTCGAAAAATGCGGCAATGTACTGAGCGCTGCGCCGAGCCACCGGGAAGCCGTAGAGGCAAGTGAAGCCGCCTGTCGTAAAATTATACTGCGACTTAAGCCGCATGTCGCAGAAACCGATACTTTCTTGGCGGCGCTGCATTCCCCTGCGGAACAGCAGACCTTTCCGCCGAATTTTCTACAATTTGCAGCCCCGCTCGCCGGTGCAGCACGTACGGCTTCTTTCGCTGTTGCAAGCGGAGATACTGAGGCCGGCTCCTTATTTGAGCAACTGCTGAGCAATGCCGTTTATGAAGAAAAAGACGGTTTTTTCTTGCCGGACTTTTTAGCTGCAGCGTTAGACTCTGCCTGCGATCTGCAAGGCCGGACGCTCAGGGAATTGCTGTGTCAAGCGCTTGAGGAGGAGCCGGGATTGGCTTCTCTATTGCGTGTTTCCGAATTGACGGATATGCAACAGAAAAATACGTATTGGAAGGCGCTCATTCGCGGCGGGCTGCAAGGATTACTCTATCGGTATGACTGTAAAAAGGCGTAACAGCACGTTTTTTATAGCCGGTGTGTTCCTCTTTTTACTGAACGTTGCTCCTGCGTTCTCTGCAGAAAAAGACGTTTCCGTACTTGATGCCGCAAAAGCGCTTGGCGCCGACCTGTCGTGGAATCCGTTGACACAGGAACTCACGTTCACGGTCGGAGATCACATAGCTCAATGCAGGATTGGTCGTCCGCTCATCTTTTTTGACTATCGCAAAACCGCTTTTGCTCAAGCTCCTCTTATGGGGCTAAATGCTCAACCGCAGCTCCCCGCAGCACTCTTTACACAGCTGGAGGATTTTTTTAAGCAATTTGATACCGGCTCGTTTTTCCGTGTCGGTGCCATCCTCATCGATCCCGGGCACGGCGGAAAGGATCCCGGTACGACCGGCTCTTATGTCGAAAACGGTAAAACCGTTCCCGTTTATGAGAAAAATATTGCATTAACCGTTTCGCTTGCGTTGTATGAAATGCTGCGTAAAACCTATCCCGATAAAAAAATCCTCCTTACCCGTTCGGACGATACCTATCCTACATTACCGGAGCGGATTGAGATGGCAAATAATGTTCCATTGAAAAAAAATGAAGCTATCCTGTATATCTCAATTCATGCAAATGCGTCTCCGTTTAACAAAGCGCCTTATGGTTTTGAGGTTTGGTATTTGCCTCCCGACTATCGGCGCGATTTAATCGATAAAAATACTGCTTCAAAAGAAATTGCCCATATTTTAAATTCCATGCTTGAAGAAGAGTTTTCTACGGAAAGCATTTTAATCGCAAAGAATATTTCGGATGGACTGGAAGCCCAGATCGGAAAGGAGAGCAAAAACCGCGGGTTAAAAGAAAAGGAGTGGTTTGTCGTACGAAATGCGAAGATGCCGAGCGTACTCATCGAGCTGGGCTTCGTAACCAACCCCGGAGAAGCAAAACGCCTCAACACTCCTTCCTACTTGCAAAAATGCGCACAAGGAATATATAATGGCCTCACTGCATTTATCTCTCGCTTCGAGGGACAATAGGTAAGGTTGAGATGAGTTTTTTTACAAAATCGAGGTCGATATGTTGGCTACTGCTCGTTGTAATTGCGGGACTGCTGTGTTTATCATATATAATTGCCCCAAAATCAGAGCGTACGCTTTTGTATTTTCCACAAAGTACCGGCGGTATCGGCGTTGAAGAACGATATCTGCCGCGGCTTTCCGAATCGGAATTTGCCGTATCGCTTATTGACGAAATGCTGCTTGGTCCTGCCGATCACCGCTTCTTGCGTTTTTCCGATCCCGAATTACGTCCTCGCAGTTGCTTTGTGCGTGACAATGCATTATACGTCGATTTGCCTGAACAAGTCTTAACGCCGAATGTTAAAACACCGGACTTTCATACCGTCTACACGCTGCTGCGGAAGAATATTGCAGTGAACTGTAAAAATATCGATGCCGTTCATTTTTATATTGACGGTGTGCCGGTTTATGTAAAAAATTCTCATAGTTCAGTCGATAATAAAAAGAGTTGACAAGAATAAGTATCTTTCGTATACTTATTTTCAACAGGGCATTCTTAACAATGGAAAAGGAGCTTTTGAATGAAAAGAACAAGCATACTTGTAGCAATTGCACTTCTCTTTATCGGTGCATTTGCGGTTGCTGAAGAAGCAATCTTGGTTGACTTTGCGTTATTGAACGCAGATATCCTTGCGGATAAGAACGGTGCTATGACACAGAACCGCAGAACGGTTATGGATTATGCTACCGTCGCAGGCACTGCCTACACCGATGAGCAGAAGGCTCTGATGAGAACATCTTTGGCTATCGGTCAGTGGGATGTGGTTTTGAACTCATCTTCCCGCAATCCGACAGCCGTCGCGATTTCTCACGCTGCCGAATCAAAGGTAAGCGATGAAGCGAAAAACTTCGCCGGTCAAACCTTAATGGGTGTCCGCATCGAATTCCCGCTGTGGGCGCATAATGCAAGCGCTACAATTGAGCCGACTTTTAATATTCCTGTTTATGAACCGCTTGCCCAGGTTGACGATCAGGGAAATCTTCAAGAGCCGACCGATGAAGAGAAAGCTTCCGGTAAAGGCCGCTTTGAAGACGGATACGGCGTTGTACGCAATACCGGTGTTATTAAGTCTATCGCAGTTAATACTTATGGTATGAACTTTCCCCATGGTCTTTATGTACTTATTCGCAATGAAAAGAATGAAGTAAAGCGCTATTTCATGGGTTATTTGCTGTTTGACGGTTGGAAAGAACTTGTATGGAACAACCCTTCATATTTAAGTGATGTTCGCGGTCGCGAAACTCGTATCTATCCTGCTTATCCTACAGCGCTTCCTTACTGCAGCTTTGACGGTTTCCTTATTACCCGTGATGCAGCACATGAAGGCGGTTCGTTTGTCGGTTACTTCAAAGATGTTAAACTTATCTATGATAAAGCCGTACTGAACACCGTACGCGACTTTGCAGATGAAAACATCTGGGGAATTCAGACAAAGTTGAACACCGAACGCAAACAGCTTGAAGTTTCCCGCTTTGGACACACTCAGGTACTCCGCTTCTTAGAGCAGGAAAAAATGGCAACCGAAGCAGGGTTTACTCCTTCTGAAGGTTCTGCCGCAGCTGGAAATTCAGCTGAGGCTGCAAACTAATAACGTGTTAATCGTGTGATACTATAGGCGGTATATAATACCGCCTATTTTTTTGTTCTGAATGCAATTATGTCTTCTGATACTTCTATATGGATACCTGATAAAAAT
>CAJPTT010000166.1 GCA_905373565.1 uncultured Treponema sp.
CCTTTTGATTTAGCATAGCACTTATGTAAAGTATTTGTCAATCCTTTTGTATTTGTTAATCCTTTATCTTTTGAGAATAGACGAATAAATCGACCTCTTGACCTCGACTGCTAATCATTGTTATCCTATCGGCTATGATAGAAACGGATAAAATAGAGCTGATAGACTTGGATGAAGATGATTACGATACGGTTTTAGCTTCAGATATCGTTTTTGACGGAATCATTAAGTTTGAAAAACCTTTTATGATAAAAGGGACAGTACAAGGAACTATTCAATCTTCAAGCGATTTAATGATTAGTGAATATGCAAAAGTAAAGGCAAAAATAGATGCCGACCGAGTCATTATTAAAGGCGAGGTTATCGGTAATGTTACTGCTGCGACCTCCGTACATGTATTTGCCTCGGGTAAATTAACCGGCGATGTGACGGCTCCCGAGGTAATATTGGATAGCGGCTGCTTTTTCAGCGGTATATGTACGATGAATCGGAAATAGAGGTTTTAAAAGCGTGGTTACTCTCCGAAAAAACGTTCTGATTGAGATCGGATTGATTTCTTTATATATCTTTTCTTCTTATCATCTCTATGCACAAAAAGCTGATGATGCACTTGTGCTATACCGCGAAGGCCGCTACAAAGAAGCGGTAGCTGTTTGCTTAAACGAAATAGAGCGAATGCCCCGCAATATCGACAGTTATGTGGTGTTAACATGGGCGCTGCTTGGCGATGAGCGTTATCAGGAAGCGGCCGATTGGGTTGTTAAGGGGCGTGCCGTTTCGCAATACGATCCGCGCCTTATCGAAACCCATGCGCAAGCGCTTTATCATCTTGGACAAAACGAAGAAAGCTTACATCTTTTTGAAGATTATATCGCCTATGCGCCTAACGGCAAAAAAGTAAGCGGGGTTTATTATCACATCGGAGAATTGTATTTGCGGATGGCAAAGTATCGCCATGCCGATATTGCTTTCTCTACTGCTATTCGATTGGAACCGCTCAATAGTGTGTGGTGGACGCGGCTTGCATATTCACGAGAACAGGCGAAAGAATATCGGGCTGCATTAGAGGCCTATTCTTCCGCTTTGCAGCTGAATAAAAATTCAACCGATGCACAAAAAGGTTATGAACGCGTACTGCACCGTCTTTAGTTCGCTGCAATACTCTCTTTTTGCTTGACTCATGTTTGTAGGTTTTCTTCGGCAATATGAATACTCAATTATGCGCAATACGAATTGAAACACTCGGATGCAGACTTAACCAAGCAGAGGCGGAGTCTTTTGCGGCGCTGTGTACCGATGCGGGATTTTCCATCTATACCGACCATGCCGATTATGCTGCATATGCCGTTGAAAACCATTCGACTGTTCGTCAAAATATCATCGTATCGGTATCGGACGGAGTCGATATGATGCAAACCGGTACGGGAAATGGTGCAAGTGTAAGAAAACTTTCATCCGCCGCCCCCGTTCGATTATATTCCGTGCTGTCGCCTCAGCAAACCGTACTCTGTTTTGTAAACACTTGTACGGTAACCGGCAAGGCGGAGCAAAAGGCTCGTCGGCTTATCAGATTACTGGTGAAGACACATCCCTATGCCATTATTCTGGTAACAGGCTGCTATGCCCAACTGGAGGCTGCGGAAATAGAAGCGCTGCATCCTTACGTACTGGCTTTTCCCGGACAGCAGAAAGATTTATTGACGGCAATACCGGAGTACCTTGCAGAATTGGTGCGCAGCAGCGCCTATTTCGACACACCGTTTTTTTTAAGCGCATTGCGTACCTATCTTACCGATTTGCTCCATAACGGCTTAACGGACAAGACGCAACGGTATAAATCGGTAGAAAACCAACACGGTAACAACATACGGGGAAAACAGCTGTTTGCACTGAGTTCTCCGCATTTTTTATTTCACTCTCGTGCATTGTTGAAAATTCAAGACGGCTGTAACGATGCTTGTGCCTATTGCAGGATACGGATCGCACGGGGTAAATCAGTGTCGTTGCCTGCCGCTGAAGTGCTTGACCGGCTGCGTCGCATAGAAGAAACCGGCATTCCCGAACTGACGCTGACAGGGGTAAACCTTTCGCAGTACCGGAGTGAAGCCGGAGATTTTGCCGATATACTCAAGCTCATATTGGAAAACAGCACAATGCGTATCCGTATTTCCAGCCTTTACCCCGACAGGATCGACGAGGCACTCATTCCATTGTTGGCACATCCGCAGGTCTGTCCTCATTTTCACCTTTCCGTACAATCAGGCAGCGACACCATACTTAAAACGATGCACCGCGGCTATAAAAGAGCAACTGTATATCGGGCAGTATCCGAACTCCGTCGTGTAAAAGACAATCCGTTTATCGGTGTGGATATCATCACCGGTTTTCCCGGTGAAACGGAAGAAGATTTTAAGGAAACGTACGGAATGTGCCGCGAGCTTAACTTTGCCGGAATACACGCTTTTCCATTTTCTGCTCGCCCGGGAACAGATGCATGGAAAATGCAGCCCAAGGTGCCTGAACGTATCGCAGGGCAGCGGGTAAAACAGCTGAACGAGCTGGCAGAAATGCAGACTGCAGCATATATACAGGCTTGGAACGGAAAACTTGTATATGGAGTTACCGAAGCACCGCGTAACGGGCATCAAAACGTCATTACGGAAAATTACCTTTCACTGCCTTTAAATGAGGCTTCTCTACAGACCGATAACGATTTGCGGGGTGGTGAATACATACAAGTGCGAGTGCGGGGAAAAAATGCTACATTAACGGAAATTATCTCCCGTCCGAAGCAAACGTGTCAGGTTGTTGTTTGAACAACCTCGAAAAATGCGATATTTTATCTTTGTGAAATCCGTCATCACGCAATGTATACGCAGATCCATTGCGTGATGATGGGTACTAAGTTATACCTTTGCTAAGGAGCCGGTTGCAGCCGAAGCCGGGCAACTACGGCTCCTTAACGGTTCATTTTTAACTTATAGTCCGGTATGGCGGAGTGTTCCCCGCTTTTCCAGTTCTTCAAGGGTAAGCTGCGGATAGCGTACTTTTGCAAGGAAGATCATTGCAGCGATGATGTACGGCTTAAAGCTTGCCTGCTTGTAAAGAGGTATGCGGTAGCGGTCGAACACCGAACCGGCGACTTCGCCTTCTTTGCAGCTGACGCCGGTGATATCCGCCGGTAAGCAGTGAAGATAGAGTGCTTTACCGTCTTTGGTCAGCTTCATCATATCTTCGGTACATTCCCAATCCTTGTGTTTGCCGTTCTGAGCGAGCAGTTCTTTTTCGAGCGCTTTGATACCGTCAAAGTCGCCTGCACCGTAGAGGTTCGTCCGCTTTTCCATTGCGGTAAAGGGCGCCCAGCTCTTAGGATACACGATATCGGCATCTTTAAACGCTTCTTTCATGCTATTGGTTTTGGTAAAGGAACCGCCCGATGCCTTTGCCTGCTTTTTCGCGACTTCTTCAACCTCAGGCATTACTTCATATCCTTCCGGATGTGCAAGTACAACGTCCATTCCCAAGCGGGAGAACAGACCGATTGCGCCCTGCGGAACGGAAAGCGGCTTGCCGTAAGAGGGTGAATATGCCCATGTCATTGCGATTTTCTTACCTTTGAGGTTTTCCAATCCGCCGAACTCGTGGATGATATGGAGGGTATCCGCCATAATCTGGGTGGGGTGGTCGATATCGCACTGCAGGTTGACGAGGGTCGGGCGCTGTTCGAGCACACCGTCTTTATTGCCTTCGGCAACCGCATCCATAAAGGTGTGCATATAGGTATTACCCTTGCCGATGTACATATCGTCGCGGATACCGATCACGTCAGCCATAAACGAAACCATATTAGCGGTCTCACGGACGGTTTCTCCGTGGGCAATTTGAGACTTACCTTCGTCCAAATCCTGTACTTCCAAACCGAGCAGGTTACAAGCTGATGCAAAGCTGAACCGTGTGCGGGTTGAGTTGTCGCGGAACAGCGAAATGCCGAGACCGCTTTCAAAAATCTTTGTAGAAATGTTAGCTTCCCGCAAGGTGCGCAGCGCATCGGCTACCGTCCATGTTGCAAGAATTTCATCGAAGGTCTTTTCCCATGTAAGGAAAAAGTCGTTGTTGTACATCTTCTTAAAGCTCAAGCTATTGAGCTTTGTAATGTACGGATCCATAATCAAGGCCATAATTACTCCTTTTATAACTTTTCAACGTATATGGACGGCAATGCGGCATATACGGCTGCGCAGGTTACCAAGTCTTGTTTCCACGTAATTTCGTTAGGGGCATGAGCCTGTGCTTCCGCGCCCGGGCCGAAACCGATACAGGGAACTTTATTCCGTCCCATGATGGATACGCCGTTTGTAGAGAATGTCCACTTATCAACAAGCGGGCGGGCTTCGCGCATGGCAAGCTGATCTTTCGGGCCGATACGCTTATCGCCGTATAAATTGTTATACGATTCGATCATCGAACGTGCAACGACGTGTTCTTTCGGCAATACCCATGTGGGAAAGAAGCATTCGATCGGGTATTGTTCTCCCGTCCACGACGGCCGGTCGTAGTTGTACATCGAGACCGTTACGTCTTTTCCGTATTTTTTGACGGCGGGGAGCTGGCGGATTTCTTCCAAGCATGATTCCCATGTTTCTCCGGCTGTCATACGGCGGTCGAGCGAAACGAAACAGGAGTCCGCAACGGCACAGCGGCTCGGGCTGGTATAGAAAATTTCGGAAACGGTAACGGTTCCGCGTCCGAGGAAGTTTGCTTCTTCCCATTCCTTGTTGTATTTTTTATCCAGCATTTTGACGAGGCCTTTAATTTCGGTGCTGTCTGCCGCATCGTTTTCATTTAACTTGCGTACTTCCTGCAGGATGTCTGACATTTTGTAGATTGCGTTATCGCCGCGCTCCGGTGCGGAACCGTGGCAGGAAACACCTTTAACATCGATGCGGATTTCCATGCGTCCGCGGTGTCCGCGGTAGATACCGCCGTCAGTCGGTTCGGTAGAAACAACAAAGTCGGGCTTGCAGAGTTTTTCGTAACCGGGAACTTTGACGTCTTTTTTCAGGATATACTCCCAGCACATACCGTCGCAGTCTTCTTCCTGTACGGAGCCGACTACCATAGCGGTGTATTTATCGTTGAGAAGGCCTAAGTCCTTCATCATCTTACAGGCATACATAGCAGAGACAACACCGCCGGTTTGATCGGAAACCCCGCGTCCGCCGATGAATATGTCATCTTCGAATCCTTCATAGGGGTCAAACTTCCAGTTGCTGCGGTTACCGATACCGACCGTATCGATATGACCGTCAAAACAAACAATGTGCGGGCCGGTGCCCATCCATCCCATTACGTTGCCGAGCGGATCAATCCATGTTTTGTTGAACCCGAGTTCATCCATTTTCTTTTGGATGCGCTTTGCTTTTTCCCCCTCTTGGCTGCTTTCGCTGGGAAGGCGGATGATTTCACGAAGGAAGGCGGTCATGTCGGCCTTATATCCTTCTGCAGCAGTTTTAATCTTGTTAAAATCCAAACTCATGCTTTCTCCTCTATCGTTTTTTCAAGCTTTCCGCTTGATACGATATTGATACAGATATCAGGGTATCCCTAAAAAAGCATTTTTAGAGACCGCCTGCCTTTCTCGCCATACGCCAACGTATAATGAGAAAGAACTATAAATTAATATAATTATAGAATTGAAAAATTTATCTGTCAAGCAATAACTTCTAAAGATTTTTTAGTTATTCTGATTTTT
>CAJPTT010000167.1 GCA_905373565.1 uncultured Treponema sp.
CTCGCCGATAAAATTTCGGTATATGCCGTCCTGATCCATCAGTTCGGCATGGGTGCCGTGCTGCACAATCTTGCCGTGGTCTACGACGATGATCTGATCGGCTCTCTCTACGGTTTTCAGCCGATGGGCAATCATGATGACGGTCTTTTCGGCGGTGAGCGCGTGGATGGCGTGCATCAGTTCGTTTTCATTTTCGGGATCGACGTTGGCGGTTGCCTCATCCAAAAAGATGACCGGCGCGTTTTTCATCATGGCGCGGGCAATGGAGATGCGCTGCTTTTCACCGCCGGAAAGACTTGCGCCCCCTTCTCCGACTACCGTATCGTATCCGTGGGGAAGGCTTGAGATAAAGTCATGGCAGCAGGCTTTTTTTGCCGCAGCGATCACATCCTCCATCGGAGCGCCGGGCTGACCAAAGCGGATATTGTTGGCGATGGTGTCGTGGAATAAATAAACCGATTGGAACACAAAACTGAAATTCGCCATCAAAGAATCCATATCGTAATCCTTCACATTCCGGCCACCCAGCATAACGGTTCCCCCATCTACATCCCAGAACCGTGCAAGCAGATTTACCAAGGTTGTTTTGCCTCCGCCGGAAGGACCGACAATCGCCGTCGTGGTCTTTTCAGGGATATGCAATGAAATCCCGTTGATGATCTTTCGCTTCTCATACGAAAATGCGATATCCTGCGCAGTAATATCGCGTACTGCCGGTGTAATATTTTCTCCGGATATATCCATCTGCGGCGTGTTCAGAATTTCCTGCGCCCGGTCAACACTCATATCAACTACGCGCAGCAGTGAAGAATATTGTCCTGCCGTTTCCAAACTGGTATAGATGATAAATGCGGAGATTACCATGACAACAGCATTCAGCGCGTCCATGCTTCCGGCACAATAAAATACGCATGAAAAAGCTACCATTGCCACACCGGTAAGCTTGGCGATAAAACTCTGCAATGCTATGCGGGGAACCAGTGTCATTTCCATGTCGATATTGATCTTACTGTTTTCCGAGATTGCCTCATTTAATTCCTTGCTCTTAACTCCCGTCAACCGGTAAGCCTTAACCTCGGTCATCCCTTGCAGGTATTCCAGAACCTTTTCTACGAGCCTTTCATCTGCGCGTATCTTTTTTCCCGATACCTTTTCGGAAACAATCCGGAGACGGCTGTTTGCAAAAAGAAACAGCGAAAAACCGCAGAGCAGCACACAGGCGATTCTCCAATCGAAGAAAAACAACATGATGACAATAAGCGAGGTTGTAAGTAGTCCGTCGCAGACAAGCATTACCACACGGGTTGCAATATTTTCAAGACTTTCCATTATATTAGTTGTGATAGACGTAATCTGCCCGAGGCTGTTGGTGTTAAAGTATCCCATCGGCAGATACCGCAGATGCTCCGCAATCTCCACCCGTTTTTTCGCACAAGTGTCATAGCCACCTTCGGTCTGCAACATAACGGCCTTTGATTTTAGCAATCCCGATCCGGCAATGCTGATCAGCATAATCCCTAACGAGAGCAGGATATCTTTTGTATCTACCGTTCCATTCATCAGCGCCCGAATCATCACTGCAATCGCCGGAATCTTTAGCGCCTCAAACAGAGCCTGAATAACATTGAGCCGAATGGAAGTGATAAATTTCCGGCGGTTTTCTTCACCGCAGAACGCAAAAAACTTTCTAATAACTTTAAGCATGATCTTTCACCTCAATATGTGCATTCCACATCGTTTCATATAACCCGTGATGAGACAAAAGCTCATCATGAGTTCCGCTGTCTGCAACGGCGCCGTCTTTAATGACATAAATACAATCCGCAGAGGAGACCGTCGAGAGCCGGTGCGCAATCACGATGAGCGTCTTACCCTCCGTCAGCTTAGAGATAGAGCGCTGAATGACCGCCTCGTTTTCAGGATCGGTGTAGGCGGTTGCCTCATCCAAAATGATAATGGGCGCCGCTTTCAGCATTGCTCTGGCAATGGAAATACGCTGCCGCTCGCCGCCGGAAAGATGCCCGCCGGAAGTGCCTACCACGGTATCGTAACCATGCTCCAGTTCCAAAATGAATTCATGGCAACCGCTGTGTCTTGCCGCTTCCTCCACTTCCGCATCAGTTGCATCCGCTCGCCCAATGCGGATATTTTCCCTGACCGTCATATTGAATAGATAATTGTCCTGCGAGACAAAGGCAATCTTATCCGAATAGGCTTCTTGCGGAATTGCACGAATGTCCGTATCTCCCAGCAAAATTGAGCCGCTGCTCACATCCCAGAGCGAAGCGATAAGGCGCGCAATGGTACTCTTTCCGCTGCCGGAAGGACCGACCAGCGCAATAAGACTGCCCTCCGGGATTTCCATCGAAATGCCGTGAAGCACTTCCTTTTCCTTATACGAAAAATGAACATCCTGCAGTTTCAGCGTATTTCTCTTTGGAACGGTTCCATCTACAGGGCGCTCCATTTCGGGAGCATACAGAATACTTTGAACTTCACCGAAGATGGTTCCCATGGTTCGAAAGTCGTCCGAATAACTCATCAAGGTTATAAGCGGTGTGATGATGCCGACAGACAGAATAATAATTGTTACCAGATTCTGCGGAGAAAGAGATCCCCCCTTTACCAAAAGACCGCCGATGGGGAGCACGGAAACCATTGTAGCGGGCATGATTACCGTGGCGAATGTAAAGGTGAGAATGCAGGAGCGCATCCAATCGATATAGCTGTGAGCGGCTTCATACGCATCATGCACGAAGCGGTCGTAGGAACTTTTTGTATTTCCGAAAACCTTGATAACTTGAATACCGCCTATATATTCAACCGCCGTATCATTGAGCGCCTTTGTGGCTGTAACCGTGCGTTGATAAAATTGAGGACTGCCCTTCATCATAAGACCGTAACAGAAAAAGCCAACCGGTATCGTTGCAAGAGAAGCCAGCCCCATACGCCAATCGATAGTAAAAATGTAGATCAAAATGATAACGGGGATCAGTAAATTTGCGGTGAACTCCGGAACGATATGCGCCAGTGTTGTTTCAATGCTGTCGATACGTTCGATGAGTGTATTCTTGAGCGCCCCGGAACTTTGCTCCAGCACCGCCCCCAGCGGCATTCTTGTCAGTTTTTCCGTGCAGCGCTTTCGGAGTTCAGCAAGCACTGCAAACGTTGCCCTATGACTTTTCGATGTGCTAAGCGCATGAAACAGTACACGGCAAAACCAGAACGCTGCGATAATCAGACAACGTATCATATAATATGATAGGTCTTTGTTTCCGCCCATCAAACCATGTACGATGCCGGCAACAACAAAATACGGTGCGATGGAAAAGGCCACGCCGATAACTGCGAGGATAACACTCAAAACATATTGTCCTTTGTGTTCCCCTGTTTGTCCCAACGCCCACGCGATAGGCGAAGGACTCTTTTCTTTTTCCTTCATAAGCAAACTTCCTTTTGTTAGCTAACAAATAATAGTTAGCGTTAGCTAACATTTACTTAAACTCATCGCCACTCTTCACACACGAGGCGGTGTGTCTTTTAACACTATTCAATTATGCAAGCTATTAAAACCCGAATAACTGCTTCCAGCCCGGAACAAAGAATGCCTCTACCGTTGTTAAGCAGCGGAGTGCTTCTTCCACGCTGTAATTATGGATAACCGGTTCAAAGAGAGCAGTCGTATATGCTGAAAGCAAAAGATGCAGCTCCTTTGGCGTAATGTCCCTCACCGCGTAGCCTTGCGCTTTCAGCATCGGCATATATTGTAAAAGCTGCGCTTGCTGCCCCTCTGTAAGATCGTGGAGGAAATGCTCGTACTTACTCCCCCGCGATTTTGCCAGCAATAGATGATATTCTTCCATATTCGGATAGATAATCTCGCGCATCATGTCGATTTCAGAATCCCGCCACTGTATACGTTCTTCGTGATGAACTGCATCCACATAGCGCGCAACGTGCGCATCCAACCAAGCGTTTATGCGATCCACCGCAGGAGCGACAATTTGATCAAAGAGGTCTGCTTTATCTACACAATGCCGATATATTCCCGCAGCCGTCATACCGCAGCGTTTGCTGATACTTCGCATGGAAGACTTATCAAAGCCCATCTCCATAAATTCGGCTTTTGCTGCGGCTATAATTTTTATATGATTGGCGGTTTTGTCTCTCGGCATGGATTCCTTCTTTGGCGTACAGCGTTAGCTAACGTATATAAACATACAACCGATTGGGGTAGGTGTCAAGGGGGTGAGGGAACCACCATATAAAAACAAGACCTTAGGTTATCACTACATAAAACTTTAGATTACAACTTATCAAAACTTTGGATTATTACTATATGAAAATTTAGATTATTACCTATATTGACTTTAGGATTCTACCATAGTATACTTTGGATTATCACCAGCAATGCTAGACCTCTTCAGTAACAGAAAAGGCAAGCAGGTTTACTCGTAATCGGATTAAAAAAGGAGCGGCGATATGGTTAAAAGGACAGCGGAAGAGGCGTTGCGGCGGTTGGCTTCTCAGTTTCCGGTGATTGGGATAACCGGGCCGCGGCAGAGCGGGAAGTCAACACTGGCGAAAGCGGTTTTCCCTGATAAAAAATATGTGACGTTTGATGACCGGACGATGCGGGATCTTGCAGCGTCGAATCCGAATGACTTTATTATGGCGTTTCCCGATGGTGCGGTGATTGATGAGGCGCAGAAAGTGCCGGAAATCTTTGATGCGATAAAATTGCATGTGGATCGGGAACAAAGCGCGCCGGGAACGTTTATCGTAACGGGTTCCAGTCAGCTCCGGTTAAAAGCAAATATGACGGACAGTTTGGCGGGGCGGGCGGCGTTTTTGAAGCTGCTGCCGTTTTCTATTCATGAGTTACAGACGGGCGGTGTGCTGCCGGACAATCCGTATACGCTGATTTTTTCGGGTCAATATCCGCCCCTCTATGATACTGCCCGGCATTTTATTCCGGAGGATTGGTATGAAAATTATATCGATACCTACTTGGACTTGGATATACGGGATCAGATTAATTCCGGTAATATTTCGCTGTTTAAGAAGTTTGTTCAAATCTGCGCGGTGCAGAGCGGGCAGCTACTTTCTATGGACAGCATTGCGCGGGATACCGGTATTTCCGCACCGACGGTCAAGAGCTGGCTTTCTATTTTAGAGGCTTCGTTTATTATCCACTTCCTTGAACCGAACACCAATAATCTTGGAAGAAGTATTGTAAAAACGCCGAAGCTCTATTTTGTTGATTCAGGGCTGATGTGTCATCTTTTACGGCTGGAGACAAAAGAGGATTTACTCTTGAGCAGATACAAGGGAGCAGCGGTTGAGACCTTTGCCGTTTCGGAATTGCTGAAATATCGCATGAATCAGGGCAAAAAAGCGAATCTGACCTTTTTTAGGGATAGCAAGGGTTTGGAGGTAGATACGATTGCAGATTGGAACCGTACTTTTGCGATTGAGATAAAAAGTTCCAGTGTCCCGGATGCAAAGTTGTCGCGCAGCACAAAAAAATATTTGCAGCTGCTGAATGATGAAACGGCAAAAAATGCGGTGTTTTATTTATCCGATATGAGTATGGACATCAACGGTACTTCCTATGTGAGCTGGCGCGATTGGGAAAAGCATTTACAGTGAGCTTTGCACCAAGGAGTCAGGGTAAACACATCAGGTCGGTTGTTTAACACCCCCGCGGAAAAATTGAGACTGTGAGACCATTT
>CAJPTT010000168.1 GCA_905373565.1 uncultured Treponema sp.
TTAAGCGATTGAGAAATTTCCGCAAAACGCTCATGACGTGGGATGGCATTATTTTCCGAAGCGATTAAGCCGAGGTAATCGATAAAGATAATTTTTACACCCTCCTGCAAACAGAGCTGCCGCGCCATCGCCCGTAAATCGAGCAACTTCATATTGGGCATATCGACGATGTAGAGCGGTGCGTCATAAAGCCTGCCCGCTGCATCTTGGAGTTTTGCAAAATCGGCGCTCTGCAAATTTCCGGAACGGATTTTGGAAGAAGATACCCGCGATTCCAAAGAGCTGCATATTAGACATTTCGAGTGAAAAAAAGGCCGAAGGTATTTTTTTTGTTACCGAAATATAGTCGGCAATGGTGAGCGCCAGCGCCGTTTTTCCGATTGAAGGGCGCGCCCCGATGATAATGAGCTCCGAATTTTGGAAGCCGCTGGTAAGACTGTCTAAAAATTCAAAGCCGGAAGGGATACCGGAAAACTCATCGCGATGCTTTGCACGCGCTTCGATGATTTCAATAGCTTCAAGAATAAGATCTTTCGGGGTATGAAAGGTAGCCGATTGCCCCGCATCGGTTAAATCGAAAATATTTTTTTGCGCCTGTTCCAGTACGGAAGAGTAGGCAACGGTTTGATCAAAGACATCGGCAGATATCTGATGTGAAACTTTTAAGAGCGATCTGCGGATAGCAGCATCGAGGACGATTTTTGCATAATAGGCGACATTCGCCGTACTTGGAACAGCATCTGTAAGTGAGGCAATATAAGCAGTGCCGCCTACGGAATCAAGAAGCCCTTCTTGCCGTAGATGTTCGCTAATCACAAGGATATCGACATTTTGTCCTTTATTGTAAAGATCAACAACAGCTTGAAATATCTTTTGGTGAGCAATCGTATAAAAACTTTCTGCACGGATATACTGTAAAACCGTTCCGATAGCCTCCGATTCAAGTAAAACAGCCCCTAGTACGGCTACCTCAGCCTCCGTATTGTTCGGCGGTATCTTATCTTTTAATGAAGATAGTTGTTTCATCATATCCGACATATTGTTTTCCTCATCTGATAGGGATTTCCAATTAGCGGTTCCCGTTAAAAAATAAAAGAGAAGCCCTTAAAAAGGACTTCTCTTTATGACTAAATAAGGGAGTAGACTAAGCGCGCGCATCAGACAAGATAAATAAGAATTGCAGAAAAAAGACAGTCCAATGCGACTACCTCAATAAGATTATTCTTGTGTTTCGGCAGGTTCTTCCGCTTTTACCTCTTCTTGGGCAGCTTCAACTTGAACTTTTTCCGGCGCTTCCTCCGTTTGAGGTATTGCTTCGGCTCCTTCCTGACGGCGACGCGATCGTTTTTCCGATTTTGCTTCCGGTGTTTTTTCAGCTTCAAGCTGAGCTTCTACCACGATGGGAAGTACCGCAACAGCAGCTTCATATAATTTGAGTGTTGCATTATAGTGCCCAACGCTCTTAAAGGTAAGACCGGGCAGTTCAATACGTTTCCGTTCGATTTCAAATCCGAGTTTCTGCAGTTCATCGGCAATAGTTTGATTGGTAACGGCACCGTACAGTTTTCCGTTGGGACCTGCAGGCATTACGATTGTCAGCGTCAACGCTTCAAGCTGTTCTTTTAAACCGGCTGCATTTTGCCGCTTAACGGCCTTGCGCTGCTCTATTTCTTCTTTGCGGCTTTCAAAATGGGCAAGAGTAAAAGAATTGCAGGGAACCGCTAAATTTCGCGGAAACAGGTAGTTACGGGCATATCCCTTTGCTACGTCCTTAATATCGCCCTCTTCACCGAGGTGTTTAACATCTTCATTTAAAATTACTTTCATTTCGAGCTCCTTGATGTATGCGTACCCATTAACGGTACGTAATAATAAATCGATAACCGCCGATACATTCCAGGAGTTGGAAGTAGACGGTAAATACTGTTTAGAACTCCTAAAAAACATACTTTTAGGAGTAAAATAAAGACTTAATTTTAAACTCTCAAGGATGTCTTAAAAGCAATCAACTTTTGAGACATCCTGTTCTCTGTTGTTAGTCTACAACGTAGGGAAGCAACGCAAGCGCACGGGCACGTTTAATTTCAAGCGCGAGCTTACGTTGGTGTTTTGCGCAGGTTCCGGTAATACGGCGCGGTAAAATTTTTCCGCGTTCGGTAATAAAGCGGCGCAAAGAATCGGGATCTTTATAATCGATTTTTGCTTTCTGCGCACAGAAGCGGCAAACCTTTTTACGGAAAAATACTTTTCCTTTTTTACCTCCCTGTCGTTCTTCTCCTCCTTCGCGAGGATTTTCCTGTGCATTGTTGGTATTTGTATCTACTTGAGCAGTATTCAGTGCTTCATCAGCCATGTTCGATTCTCCTTAAAATGGAATGTTGTCATAATTGGCGTTATCAAAGTCAGCCTCGTAGCCGTCATTATTAGACGAAGAAGGGGCTTGTCGTGCCTGATACGCCGAAGGTGCATTTGATCGCTGATATGTCCCTTGATTGCCGTTATTCATCTGCTGACCGCTTCCGGAACCGCTGCCTAGAAGTTGAAGATTATTTGCAATAATTTCTACTTTGCTGCGGGATTGTCCGTCCTGCTCCCATCGGTTTTGCCGAAGCTCCCCTTCAACAGCAACTTGTTTTCCTTTTACAAGGTACTGATTAAGCGCTTCACCCTGTCTGCCCCAAAGTACGATATCGAAGTAGTTTGCTTCTTCAACCCATTCTTCACCGTTTTTCCGCCGCCGGTTGATTGCAATCGAAAACTTGCATACGGCAGCCCCTCCTTGGGTATATTTCAATTCCGCATCGCGGGTAAGCCGACCGACAAGTACGACGTGGTTTATATCTGCCATCAATGTCCTCCCGAATTATTCATCAATTTTGATAAATAAAAAAGTCAAAAGGTTTTGATTGAGCTTAAATTTACGGTCTATTTCGATAATTCTATCCGGTTCGGCATGAATATTGAACAACACGTAGCGTCCTTTCGTTCTTTTTTTGATTTCATACGTTAATTCACGATCGCCGAACGGGTCTTCGGAATCAATTTGAACGCTGAAGTCCCCCAGAACAGAGCGGGTTTCTTCAATTCCTTGTTTGAACTGTGCTTCCTCAATAGGAAAGACAGTCATCAATTCATACTTTCTCATGTGCCCTCCTGATGGCCATTAGTCCCGCATTTGCTGCGGGATGGAGTTTTTACCGGGTTTTACCCCCGATATCGCGTTTACCTCATCTTACATGAATAGTGATAAAACCAGCCATAAAGAGACGTAAAGCATAGACATCAGTATAGTATAAAAAGATTTATTCAGTCAATGCCACACTTGCCAATCAACAACTTCGACACAAAGCATCGGGATATTAACTTTTCCGCACGAATAAAAAGTTTGACAAGACGGTCTCTACAGCTTATTATCGATAGTATCATTTAATTAGAAGGAAAGGTTTATGGATTATACACAACTACATGACGAATATAAAACGCGATTGACGGAGAGCGTGCTGTCTTTTTGGTTGAAATACGGGATGGATTCCGAAAACGGCGGTATTTATACGGCGCTTGACCGGGACGGAACGCTGCTTGAGACCGATAAATCGGTGTGGTTTCAAGGGCGGGCGCTGTGGTCGTTTGCATCGGCATATACCGATGTAGAACCGCGCGGAGAGTATTTGCCGACCTGTGAATCGCTGATACGCTTTATCGAAGCGCATTGTTTTGATACCGACGGACGGATGTTTTTTCGGGTAACGAAAGACGGCCTGCCGGTTATTAAAAGGATCCGTTATTTCTTTAGTGAAACTTTTGCGGTACTCGGTATGGCCGCCTACAGCCGCGCGTTACAAAAGGCAGGCAAACTTGCAGAAGCCGAAAAAATGCGGGTACGATCATACCAAATTTTTGAAAAGATATTACATATTAAAAATACACCCGGTATTCTTATTCCAAAATTCGATCCGGAAAACGCTCCCTCGCGCGGCTTCGGTGTTCCGATGATTCTTTTAAACACCGCTCAGGAATTGCGCAAAGCCTATCCTGAAAAAGAAGCGGAGCTGACTGCTTTTATCGACGGTCTTTTAACCGAAATTCAGACCTACTTTATCCGGCCTGAACTTGAAACCGTCTTGGAACAATGCGCACCGGATGGGCGTTTCCAAGCGGAGCACTTTGAAGGACGGCTTCTCAATCCCGGACACGCGATTGAAGGTTCATGGTTTGTCATGAACGAAGCCCGCTATCGGAATAACGATGCAAAACTCATCAAGCTGGGAACGCAAATGCTGGACTGGATGTGGAAACGCGGTTGGGACAGCGAATACGGCGGGATTATCTACTATCGGGATGCGCTTGGGAAAAGCGCTACCGAATACTGGCACGATATGAAGTTTTGGTGGCCGCAGACCGAAGCCGTCATTGCCAATCTTATGGCGTATAGCTTAACCGGCAACAAAAAGTACGAAGATCAGTTCCAAATGGTTCACAAATATGCGCATAAGCTCTTTCCCGATCCTGAATACGGCGAATGGTTCGGCTATTTCCATCGTGACGGCAGTCTGTCTACGCCGCTTAAAGGGAATATGTACAAGGGTCCCTTTCATATTCCGCGTATGTATATTGTCTGCCTCGAACTATTAAAGAAGGTTTATTTTCAGCCGCTGAAATAGCTGCCTTCTCAATGAGCTCCGCCGCCGTGTGCGGTGCGCGCCTCAAGCAGAAGCGGTTTTTCGCTGCGGGTAATGGGTAAGATCAGGGTAAAACGGGTGCCTTTGCCGATATCCGAATGCACCTGAATATCCCCGCCGTGCTCTTTCATCACCTTATACGTCATGGTAAGGCCGAGCCCGCTTCCGTCCGGCTTTGTCGTAAAATACGGTTCAAAAATTTTATGCAGTATGTCGGGCGGAATGCCTTTACCCGTATCGGTAATGATGATATAGACCCGCTCTTGGTCAAACCGCGTTGTAATACCGAGTTCTCCGCCCGCAGGCATCATCGCGGCTTTTGCGTTGGTTAAGATATTCATCAATGCTTGGCGTAAAAAGCGTTCGTCCGCTTGAATAACCGGCAGTTCACCGTCAAGCTGAGAAACAAAAGAGATGCCAGCAGCGGAAAATTCATCCTGAAAAGTTGCAAACAGATTTTTAATAAGTTCATTGATGTTAACCGGCGCAAATTCGCACTGGAGCGGCCGAACGGCAAAGAGAAAATCCACCACAATCTTATTTAACCGCTCAATTTCTTCTTCCACCACATCGAGGTGTTTTTGAGCCTTTGCATTAATCTCCAAATTACACGCTTTAAAGTTTTTCCGCAGCAGCTGGACGTGGATACTGATGGCCGCAAGCGGATTTTTTATTTCGTGTGCAACCGCGGCTGCGAGGTTGGTGAGGCTCGCAAGGTTTTCAAGCCGCCGGTTATTGATTTCTTCGCGCTTCCGCTGCGTAATATCTTCAATGGTAATAATCGTACCGCGAACCCTTTTTTCTTTTACGAGCGGCAGCACCGAAAGCTCAATATATTGGTTCCCCTCGTCGGCAACGATAACGAATTCCTCTGCCGTTTTCGCTTCTTCATTCCGTATCACCATATAGATAAAATCCGCTAACTTCGCATCGGAAATAGATGTCCACAACGGCCGGTCGGGGCTTTCCGAAAGCGGAATACCGAGGATACGCGAGGCTGCACGGTTGGTTTTTATAATCGTATGGTTGGAATCTAAAATGATAACGCCGTTAG
>CAJPTT010000169.1 GCA_905373565.1 uncultured Treponema sp.
GTCAGTTACACTGTAAAAAGACCGATGAACATCTTTAAAAACCGGTCGCTTTTAGAGATGTTCGGACACTTTTAAAAAGGAGTTAATTGTGAGTACAAAAAAATTAGGTCTATTGCCGCGTCTTATTATTGCAATTGTTGCCGGTATTTTAATCGGTAACTTGACGCGCTCCATCCATTTGCCGCTGCCCGTTCAGATTTTGGCAACCTTTAACGGGGTATTCGGCAACTTCCTCAGCTTTATCATCCCGCTGATCATCCTCGGATTTGTTATTCCGGGTATTGCGGATTTGGGAGCCGATGCAGGAAAATTGCTCGCCATTACCGCGGGTATTGCGTACGGTTCAACACTGCTTGCCGGTACGTTGGCCTTTGTAACCGATTCCATATTCTTCCCGTTCTTTTTAAGTTCTCATGCGGATATTTTCTCCCATGCGAACCCTGAAGATGCGCTGTTGCCCGGTTTATTCGGCATCGATATGCCTCCGCTGATGGGCGTTATGACTGCGTTAATCTTAAGCTTCGTTCTCGGTATCGGTATTGCGGTAACCCGTTCTGAAACATTAAAGAATGCAGCACGCGAATTTCAGAATATCGTTACGAAAGTTATCGAAGTTATCATCATCCCGCTGCTGCCGATTCATATTTTAGGCGTATTTACCAACATGACCCATGCAGGACAGGTTGGGCTTATCCTCAAGGTATTCATCAAAGTATTTGCAATCGTTATTGCGCTGCATGTTATTATCATACTTATTCAGTATATCATTGCCTGCATGGTTGCAAAACGGAATCCCTTTACATCGATTAAGACAATGCTGCCGGCATATGTTACCGCTTTGGGAACGCAGTCTTCTGCGGCGACCATACCGGTTACCCTTGCTTCCGCGAAGAAAATCGGTATTCAGGAAAAAATTGCGGACTTTGTTATTCCGCTCTGCGCAACCATTCACCTTGCAGGAAGTACCATCACCCTTACCAGTTGTGCGATGGCTATCCTCATCCTACACGGACAAACGGCAAGCGCCGGCGTTATGCTCCCGTTTATTGCAATCCTGGGAGTGGCAATGGTTGCAGCCCCCGGTATTCCCGGCGGCGCAGTTATGGCAGCGCTCGGCTTTGTTCAGTCCATTCTCGGCTTTAACGACACAATGAGCTCATTGATTATCGCGCTCTATATTGCACAGGACAGCTTCGGAACCGCATGTAACGTAACCGGAGACGGTGCAATCGCTATTTTGGTTGACGCCATTTCAAAAGATAAAAAGAAGGAATAACGATAGGGAACCTCTAAAAATCTAACCGAGTTTTTAGAGATGGCCTATAGACTTTCATTCGATAGGAGAAGATATGAAAAAGACAAAAATTGTCTGTACTATCGGTCCCGCTTCCGACTCGGAAGAAATACTGCGTGCATTATTTAAGGCAGGACTCAATGTATGCCGTCTTAATTTTTCACACGGTACGCATGAAGAGCATCAGATCCGTATCGACCGTATCAAGAAGATTCGGCAGGAACTCAACTTGCCAATTGCGATTATGCTGGACACCAAGGGGCCTGAGATACGGCTGAAAAACTTCGGTGAAAATTCCGTGCAGCTGAGCAAGGGACAGCAATTTACTCTTACCGTGCGCGATGTTGTCGGTGATGAAAAAATATGCAGCGTAACCTATAAGAACCTTGCGCAGGAAGTACAGCCTAAGAATCGCATCCTTATAGATGACGGCTTAATCGAACTGCGGGTCGAGCGGATCGATAACGGCACCGATATTATCTGTACCGTCATGAGCGACGGCCCCGTATCGAATCATAAGGGTATCAATATTCCCGGAGCAAAAATCAACCTCCCCTTCTTGAGCGAACAGGATATTTCCGATTTAAAGTTCGGAGCTCAAAACGAGGTCGATTTTATAGCGACTTCGTTTACCCGCAGCCCTGCCGATGTTTTAACTATCCGTAAGGTTTTGGAGGAAGAGAACGGGAATAACATCCATATTATTGCGAAAATTGAGAACCAAGAAGGCGTCGATGCCATCGACAAGATACTTGAGGTTGCCGACGGCATCATGGTTGCTCGCGGGGATTTAGGTATCGAAATTCCGCCGGAAGAAATTCCGCTTGTGCAAAAGATGATTATCCGTAAAACGTTGCGGGCAAGCAAACCGGCAATCACGGCAACCCAAATGCTTGAGTCGATGACACATAATCCGCGGCCGACGCGGGCGGAGGTTACCGATGTTGCAAACGCCATCTTTGACGGAACAAGCGCCATTATGCTTTCCGGCGAAACGGCGGCTGGAAAATATCCGGTAGAAACCGTTAAGATGATGCACCGTATCGCCGTTACAACCGAAAATTCATTGAACTACGACAAGATTATGGGTGCGGTTGCGCGAGAGCATTCTTTGACCATTACGAATGCCATCGCACACGCGACCTGTTCTATGGCGTTGGAAATGAATGCACAGGTTATCGTTACCGCGACCTCTTCGGGAGAAACGCCGCGGGCGCTTTCAAAATACAAGCCTAAAGTGCCGATTGTTGCCGTAACGCCTTCCGAAGCGACGGCGCGGCGGCTGTCGCTTAACTGGGGTGTCTACCCGATTGTAACGTCCTATTTTAAATCAACCGACGAAATGTTCGAGCAGTGCATCAACGTTGCAAAAGAGAATGGGTTTGTACAAGAGGGCGAACTCGCCGTACTGACCGCGGGAGTTCCAATCGGACTTGTCGGTTCGACAAACTTGTTGAAGGTTGAAACCGTCGGAAAGATCCTGCTGTAGGGTAAGGGCACCGGCGTTGAAGCGGTTGTAACAGGGCGAGTAAAGGTTATCCGTACCGAACAAGATTTGCTGACCGATTTTGCAGACGGAGACATTATCGTAACCCAAGCAACCAACGATTTGATGAATTCCTTTATCGAGCGCGCCGGCGCCGTCATTACCGAAAACGGAAACTTGAGCGGACATGCAGCCCTGATGGGAATGAACCTTTCGAAGCCGACTATCGTAGGAGCTTCCGAGGCAACAAGCATATTAACGACAGGTGATATTATCACGTTGAACGGAAAAACCGGCGTCGTGATAAAAGGAAGCGCAGCGCTTTATTAAGTTAGCTCCCGAACATCAGAATACGGCGGCTATCTACTGCTGCCGGTGTTCTTTTTCGGTACTTAAAATGCGCAGGGCAAATTTCCGTCTTGCGCATTTTTCTCTTCCGCAGGCAACACGACTATTGTAGCTATAGGGAAATGCAAGCCCGTTACTGCAATGCTTTAAGGTACCGCAATATTTTCTGCGGGTTTGCTTGGGCTCGTTTTCGCAGCCGCTCAAAAGCCTCTTTTGTTTCGGTTGCGGAACCGCTGAGTAATAAAGCATTCCGATCCCACAGGAACCAAAGATAATGCATTTCAGGATGGATGTACAGCTGCTTACGTTCCAACTCGGCCTGTAGATCACCGGCGAGTTCAAGATGATTGGCATCTCCCGACAGCCAAAACAATCCCGCATCGCAAAAACAAATCACAACCCGCCGGAAGCCGCGGGCAGCCGCATCATCGTTTACAAAGTCTTTTACAATAAGCTGAATTGCTCCAAGAGATAAATCATACCCTTCCAAGCGCAGCATTTTTCTCAATGCGGTAATTTCTTCCCGTACCGATGCGCGCACCGCGTCATTCTTTCCTGTTTGTAACCGTTTACGCCATACCGCAAACTGTTGTTCATAGTTTCGCTGCAAAGGAGTCGACGCAAGGAAATGCTCCGTTTCGGAAAGCAATTTCCAATCGGATTGAAAGCTATCCCGGAGGTTATTAAAAAGTCTTGTTGTAAGTTTTTCCGGCATACGATATGATAAAATCCTCTTACTATGAAAATATTGGTAACGGCAGACATTCACGCAAATCTGGAAGCACTAACCGCTGTGCTGGAATCCGCAAAAGGGCAGTACGACGGCTTTATCTCGCTTGGCGATATGGTTGGCTACGGCCCTGATCCCGAATCCTGTGTTCAGTGCCTAAAAGAATTGAAAAAGCATACTCGTCCCTGCATCCTTCTTGCCGGCAATCACGAGGCGGGATTACTAAAGCGGCTCTCGAACAGCTGGTTCAGTGAAAATGCCCGCCGTTCATTGAAAAACACCGCGCCGCTTATTTCGTGGAAAACGCGATTCTTTCTGGCAGGCTTGCATCCTCTCTTCTTTTTATCCGAAAAAACGCTGCTTGTACATGGGTCGCCGCTGGAACCTCTTACCGAATACCTGCAGGGAGGGCAAGAAACAGCAATATCGCTCCGGTACTTATGTGCGGAAGGTTTTAAACTCTGCTTTTGCGGCCACACCCATCAAGCCGCTTTCTACTATGCCGACAGGGGAGAACACGGCGCCTTATACCCGGAACCGGAACAAACGATCACGCTTGATAAGGATTGCTGCATCGTCAATCCGGGCAGCATAGGCTTTCCACGCATACTCGACGCAACGGCAGACAGGAAGACAGAGCTTGCCGATAAAGCATATTTTCCCGCATATTTCGCACTGTGGGATACTAAGGTTCACTCAGTTACCTTCAAAGCAGCGCATTACGATGCTCGCCTTACCAATGAAAAGATAAAACAACGGCTGGGAACGGCTCTATTGTAGTTTTTGTAGATGCGCCGTATATTCTTGAAAAAAGCCTTTTGGCCGGTTTCCCCTTGTAAACTGATACGGAACAAAAAATCACATCTTTCTACTATACTATTTTTTAACAGAAGCGAAAACAAAAGTCGCATTTATTGCCGCCCATTCCTAATGTTCTCTCCGATCAATCTTCCACCCGATTGCTTCTTCGCGGATGCCGACGAATCTCCGGTATAGTCCATCCTGTTTCATAAGTTCGGCATGAGTACCCCGTTGCACAATGCGTCCTTCATCAAGCACAATAATCTGATCCGCTTTGCGTACCGTATTTAAACGATGCGCAATCATCAAGAGTGTTTTGTTTTTTGTCAGCTCCTCGATAGCTGTTTGCAACTCGTGTTCATTTTCAGGATCGACACTGGCAGTCGCTTCGTCCAAAATAACAACAGGCGCATCTTTGAGAATTGCCCGCGCGATGGAGATACGCTGCTTTTCTCCCCCCGACAGTGTTGCGCCGTTTTCGCCGATCTTAGTTTGATACCCGTCCGGCAGTGCAGAGATAAAATCATGACAGCAGGCTTTTTTTGCTGCGGCAATCACTTCGTCCATCGTTGCATCCGGCTTACCGAAACGGATATTGTTTTCTATCGTGTCTTCAAATAGGTATACGTGCTGAAACACGATGGAAAAATTTTTCAAAAGACTGTCGCATGTATAATCTTTAACATTGATACCGCCGAGTAAAATTTCACCCTGACTGACGTCCCAAAAACGTGCAATTAAATTACACAGTGTTGTTTTTCCCGAACCGGACGGTCCGACAATCGCGCAGCTTGTTTTTTGCGGCACCGTAAAATCGACATTCCGTATCACTTCTTTTATATCATTCCTATCGTAAGAAAAAGAAATATTCCGAACCGTAATGTCATAATTATTCGGAATATGCTCCGTACCGTTCTCATCCAGCAGCGGCATATCCGATATTTCTTCCAACCGGTCAAGGGAGGCATCAACCACCCGTGCAACAGCGGCCGTACTTCCGGCAAGTTCCACCGTTGCATAAATCATAAAACTTGCGACAGTCAGCAACAAACACTTTTCCGGTGTTAT
>CAJPTT010000170.1 GCA_905373565.1 uncultured Treponema sp.
ACACCGGAGTTGTTAATTATGAAGGAGAAGTAATTGAAAAAGTTTGAAGAACGGTTAGCTCGTCTTGAAGAAATCAGCGAAAAGATTAAAAGCGCCGATCTTCCGTTGGAAGATGCGCTTGCCGCTTTTGAAGAAGGCATTAAGCTTGCTAAAACTTTGGAAAAAGACATTGATAAAATAGAAAGTAAGGTACAGATATTGATGAATCAGCCGGTTCAGCCGCAGGATAAGCCTGAACTGGAACTGTTTTCAACTGATGACATATAGAGCCTATGGATACCGCATCCCGACCGCCTGAACTGTCTCCAATCTCTCCTCACACAGATACAACAGCGGGGCTCGCTTCTTCTGATTCGCCCCGGTTCGTCGCATTAGAGCAAGCGGCGGTGTTACCGACAGGTTCCGCCGCGTACAAGCCGGTAAAGGCGCTTAATCCGGAAACGGCACGTAAGATTGCAGCAGGGGAAGTTATCGACCGCCCCGCAGCTGTTATCCGCGAGCTTTTAGATAATGCAATCGACGCAGGTTCTTCTAAGGTGCAGGTGGAAATTTCAGGCGGCGGTATTGAGCGTATTCGTGTGACGGATAACGGCTGCGGCATGAGCCGCGAAGATCTCGCCATCTGCACGGACACCCACACGACAAGCAAGATTTCTACGGCGGAAGATTTGCTCTCCCTGCACAGTCTCGGCTTCCGCGGAGAAGCGCTTTCTTCCATTAAAGCAGTCAGCAATTTGGAAATCACCTCGACACGGAGCGGACCTGCCGCATGGAAGTTGCAGCTGGGAAAGATTTTTCCGGCACGTTTAAATGCCGGTACGGTGGTGCAAGTAGAAAACCTCTTTGAAAATTTTCCTGCGCGCAAGCAGTTTTTAAAGCGGGCCTCTGCCGAAACTGCGCTGTGCAGGACGGTATTTCTCGATAAAGCGCTTCCTCACTATACAATCGAAATGCGCTTTATCACGGACGGAGAACTACGCTTTCTTCTTCCTTCTACACAGTCGCTACGAGAACGTTGCCTCGCAGCATTCTCGTTTAAGGAACCGGAAACACTCTTTTTTGAAATTGAAGGAAACGGGGAGCATTTTTCATTTCGTATCGTACTCGGCAGTCCTGATGTTGTCCGCAGCGACAAACGTGCAATCATGGTCTTTGTCAACGGCAGGAGAATTACCGAGTTCGGGCTTACACAGGCTATCGACTACGGCGGCGAGGGATATTTTCCGAATGGGGGACACCCTGTTGCGTTTTTATTCTTAACGGTAGCCCCATCCCGTGTAGACTTTAACATTCACCCTGCAAAAAAAGAAGCCCGTTTTCAGGATTACAGCGCTATTCACCACGCCGTCAGCAGCGCTGTCGGCTCATTCTACCGACAGCACACCGTTGCAAGTCTCTTAAAAGAAAAATACGATCCCGGTCTTACCCGTCCTCTTGATTTTCAGCGCGGTGAATCGGATGGAAATCTCAAGCAGCAATCCGGTGTTCAATCGGAATACGGCAACAGGCAGGACGAGTACGGCAGTGCATTCCGCCAAATAGCAGCAACAGCGGCAGTGCCTTATTCGGCAGGAGGACACATCATCCCACCTCCCGCAGCTATGGGCACATCTTTTGCGGATGAAGCTTGGGAAAGCATCTCCTATGCGGCTGCCACCGGTTCCGTGGCGCAGGGCACAGCGCCTGTAGCTTCGGAAACGGCGCCATATATGCAGAACCCGCCGGATATTCCCCCTGCAGATTTTAAGCTGCTCGGGCAGGTCGCAGGAACCTTTATCGCCGTAGAAAAAAACGATGCACTGTATTTAATCGATCAGCATGCCGCCCACGAGCGGATTATTTTCGAGCAGTTGCAGCACAATATCGGCGGGGTGCAGGAGCTGTTAATCCCTTACCGGATTATCACCTCATCGGAAGAAGACGATGCGTTTATCAGGAAGCACCGAGAGTTGTTGTGCAAGGCGGGGTTTGCTCTTGCCGATGAAGGCGCCGGTGTTTGGCAGGTAACCTCCGTACCTGCACGATGGACAGGCACGGAGCGCGACCTTATCCGCGACATTACCGGTGTTCGCAAAAATGCAGGGGATATCCTGTATCAGATTCTAGCCTCGGCTGCCTGCCGTGCCGCCTGTAAGGATCATGCCATACTCGACCCTGTAACGCAACAGCGCATCGCGGCTCAAGCCTTTGAACTCCCCGAACCCATCTGTCCTCACGGCCGCCCCATCTGGATTGTGCTTACCCGCGAGGAACTCTTTAAACGAGTCAAGCGGACGTAAGGGACAAGGGAGAGGGGGCTTTTTCAAGGATTCCGCATTATAAATATTTTAGACGACCCGATGCGTCTATCCTAAAATTACTTACTATGAACGCGTCCGATAATGATCTTCTTTTGGTTTTCGAGACTTTGTTGAGGGCGCAGATAAATTCTTGTCATAAAGATGATAAAGAACACCGCTGCAACAACAATACCTACCGCATACGAAATCGTAATTCCCTGCATACCGAGCCGCACCAGATTGAAACACTCCGGTGCATACATCAGATAGGTAACGGAAACGGCCGACATAAAGGTTGCGGGAATAACCGCGATCCAGCAGCGGTCCCGGTTAGGATAGTTTGTTGCAAGGTACGCGCCGCCCGTCCATAGAACGATCATAGCGAGCGTTTGATTCGACCATGAGAAATAGCGCCACACAACATTGTAGTTGATAAGCGAAATACAGTATCCGACCACCAGCAGCGGCACTGCAATTGAAAGCCGTATTTTAAGATTCTTTTCATCAAGTTTAAACCAGTCAAAGACGATCATACGGGCGCTGCGGAATGCAGTATCACCTGATGTGATGGGGCAGGCGATAACGCCGACCATTGCGATTGCTCCGCCGACCGTTCCGAGAAGACCGGTACAAATCGCGTATACCGATTTTGAGTTTCCGCCGCCGATATCAAGAAGGGCTTTTAAACCGGTGCCCGAGCCGTCTTTGTTCCAAAAGAATGCGATTGCTGCCGATGCCCATACCATCGCGATAATCCCTTCGGCAACCATTGCGCCGTAGAAAACCCAGCGCCCCTCTTTTTCATTTTTTAACGTACGCGAAACAATCGGGGACTGCGTTGCATGGAAACCGGAAATAGCTCCACACGCTACCGTAATAAACATCAACGGCCAAATAGGGCGCTGATGTGCGCTTGGATACAAGTTTTCGAGCGTCAACTCCATCATAGGACGGGTTCCGCTGTTTATCATTGTAGCAATCGAAACGCCGACAGCCATCAAAATAAGGAAAATACCGAAAATCGGATAGAGGCGTGCAATAATCTTATCAACCGGAAGGAGCGTTGCAAGGAAATAATAGACCAATATGATGATTGTCCACACTTTTACATTGAGCCATTCCGGAGTCAGCAGCGCAAGAAGTCCCGCCGGACCTACCATAAATACGACACCGACCATAACAAGCAGCACCAACCCGAATACGCGCATGATATTCTGCATCGTATGGCCTAAATATTTACCGGTGATTTCGGTAATGCTGGCGCCGTCATTTCGTACCGAAAGCATACCGGAAAGATAATCGTGTACGCCGCCTGCAAGCAACGTACCGCCGACAATCCAAAGATAAACGCTCGGCCCCCAGAGAGCGCCGGAAATTGCGCCGAAGATCGGCCCTAAACCGGCAATATTCAAAAGCTGAATTAAAAAAGCTTTCGGCTTTGAGATCGGAACATAGTCTATTCCGTCAGGATTGGCCATAGCAGGCGTCCGATTTGTTTCATTCGGACCAAAGACTTTTTCTACAAACGTACCATACAATAGGTAACCGACAACAAGCGCTGCAACGCACAGCAAAAACGTTACCATGAAAAGTACCTCCTGTGAATTGGATTTATAAATGCCCCTTTAGCTTGCATTACTGTTGGGTCATTACATATAAATTATAAATCCGTTTTTTCCGCTTGTAAATAAAAAATCCTCGTTAATTTTGAGCAAAATTTCGCACATTTTTCCGGCAAATGGCTAAACGCATTAGGTAGAATAGATAAAAACCACGGAAAAATTGAGACTGTGAGACCATTTGAAGGCGAGTTTTGTGCGCGTACAAAACATCGCTGGAGGCAGTAGATGCGCCGTATGTTTTTGAATCAGTGTTTTTGAAAAGAGACGATGCAGATACAAGGAGTTTAGCAAAAGCGAAGCAGAGGCGTACTTGTTGTACGTTGAGCATTCGCTTTTGCGTAACGACGCAGTAGATGCACCGTATATTTTCAACAACATCACTCTGGACAACTGCCTTTGTTTCAAATAATATAAGAATCCTATGTATTCAATCGACCATATCCGCAATTTTTGTATTGTTGCTCATATCGATCACGGGAAGTCAACGCTTGCCGACCGTCTTATTGAAAAAGCCAAGGTTATCGACGAACGCTATTATCGGGCGCAGATGACCGACAACATGGATATTGAACGGGAACGCGGCATCACCATTAAAAGCCAAGCGGTTACTATTCCCTACCGCGCCGCCGACGGGCAGGATTATCTTTTAAATTTTGTTGACACCCCCGGGCACGTAGACTTTACGTATGAGGTATCCCGCGCTATTGCTTCCTGCGAGGGGGCAATTTTGATTGTGGACGCAACGCAGGGAGTGGAATCTCAGACGCTTTCCAATATGTACCTTGCGCTTGAGCATAACCTCGAAATTCTGCCGGTAATAAACAAGATCGACTTACCGGCGGCGGATATTCCGGCGGTTTCCGCTCAAATTGATCACGATTTAGGGCTTGATTCCGATATTGCCGTTGCGGTTTCGGCAAAGACCGGCAAAAATATCGATGCACTGTTTGAAGCCATTGTAAAGCACTTTCCGCCGCCGACCGGTTCCGCAGAAGCCCCCTTGCAGGCGCTCATCTTCGACTGCCACTACGACGCATACCGCGGGGTTATTATCCACCTGCGGGTGTTTGAAGGGGCGGTAAAGCCCGGCATGACCATCCGCTTTATGCACAGCAATGCGGAATACCGTGTAGAGGAGACGGGTGTTTTTATTCTTGACCTTGTGCAGCGGGATTCCCTTCGTGCAGGAGAAGTCGGCTATATTATTGCCGGTATTAAAACCGTATCTGATGTGCAAGTCGGCGACACGCTCACTGATGCAGATCGCCCCTGTGCGGAACCTCGTGCAGGGTTCAAAGCGGTTAAGCCCGTGGTGTTTTCCTCCGTGTATCCGGTAGATACCAACGACTACGAGCAGCTGCGCGATGCCTTTGACAAACTCAAGCTCAATGACGCAAGCCTCACCTACGAAAAAGATTCTTCGGTGGCGCTCGGACACGGGTTCCGCTGCGGCTTTTTGGGACTGCTCCATTTGGAGATTGTACAGGAGCGGCTCGAACGGGAATTCGACCAAGCGGTTATCTTTACTGCGCCGTCCGTGCAATACCGCCTCCATCTGCGGAACGGCGAGACCGTAATCTGCGACAACCCTGCCGAATACCCCGACGAAGGAAAAATCGCTTCCGCCGATGAGCCGTATATCAAAGCAAATATCATCACCCCGACGGAATACCTCGGCAATATCATCTCCCTCTGCATCGAAAAACGAGGTGTGCAAACCAATATGAACTACCTCGACCAAAAGCGGGTGGAGGTTACCTACGAAATGCCGCTTGCAGAAGTGCTGTTTGAGTTTTACGACCGCT
>CAJPTT010000171.1 GCA_905373565.1 uncultured Treponema sp.
TACATCTACTGCGTCGCATTGCCAAAAGCGTACATCCCTGTACGCTTTTGGCATCGAGTTTCGGCGGTAGCGAAACATCGCTGTACTGACAGGATGTCAGTGGTTCCATGCAGTATCGAGTTTTTCATTAGAAAAACTCGAAGCAAAAAAATGTACAAGGATGTACATTTTTTTGCGATGGTATCCGTGCCGCTGTTGAAAATCCTCAACGTATCAAAGATACGCCCGCCTGCGGTACTTTTTTGCCTATCTCCTTGTATCTACGCTGCCTATTTACAAAAGGCTTACGGCAAGGATATTTCCGGAAACACTCGTTTACATAATGCTCATATAGTTTTTCTAAACATAAAACCAGAGAAGCCTCAAGAATTTTTAACGATTTATCTGCACGGTTCTATTAGATTTTTTCTTTCTGTTCTTTGTGATCTGAGCGGTTCCTGCGTTTTTTTAATTTTACTGCAAAGGTGCAAAGACCGCAAAGAATTCGGTAAAAGTTTTCTTCTCCGCAGTAATTACCCATTTTCCATTACAAATTACCAATTATTTTACACGGCAATTTACTACCTGCTCTTATGCTGCTTTGGCAGTACGGACGCGGGTAAAACAGATAAATTGAAAGGAGGTGAAAAATATGAAATACGAAAAGCCCAAAGTTGTTGCACAAAACGGCAACAGCGGTTCTTTTGCAGCAGGCTGTCCTTCTGAGGATAACTCTCCTAGCCATTACTGTAGAAATTGCGAAAGAACATCGTAAGCCATGGACTTGCATCATGGTATAGGAATTTATGCACAGTAACAAGCTATTAAAAGTTTTTTCTTGTACTTTTAAACGAGAGCTTTTATCAGCCTTGGGGCAGGGCTTAAACTTGCCCTATGTTAGGTATCCTTATTAAGTAAGTGAGTCATAAGAGAATGAGGCTTTTTTTCTCGAAATTAAAAAGCTTCCTGCCCTAAAGGAGAAACCAAGATGTACTACCGTCAAAAATTCGACACCTTTATCCGCAATTATGCAGGAGCAGGTTATATTACCAATACAGGAAACTTTTCCGACCGCGTTGTAAACGGGAGCGGTACCGTTTTTTTGACGGTTCTTTCCCGAGAAGCTCAAACTCTTGAAGACCTTGTTCGAAAAGCAGCTGCCGCCTTTATCGATGTAAGTCCTAAAGATATTATAGAAGATGCAAAAGTTTTTTATGATGAACTTTTTGAAGACGGTTTTCTGACGCGGGGTAATACTGTCAAAGAGCTTGATTTAAACGATAAACGCTTTTCATACTCCACACTGGAACCTAAAACAATCAAAAAAGATTTTACCCCTATTATTCAACGGGCAAAAGAAAGTACGCAAAATTATCTGGAACGGCATTTTAAGGCGAATCCGCAGCTTTCAAGTTTTCAAATAGAATTAACAAGCACGTGTAACGAACGCTGTGTACACTGTTACATCCCGCACGAGTTTAAACTAACCAATATAAAACCGGAACTTTATTACAGTGTTTTAAAACAACTCCAAGAAATGAACGCCTTAAACGTAACTCTTTCAGGTGGAGAGCCTATGTGTCACCCTAAGTTTAAAGAATTTTTGCAGGCAGCAAAGGGCTATGATTTTTCGGTAAATGTGCTTTCAAATCTCACCCTCGTCGATGACGAAATTATTAATATAATGAAAAACTTCCGCCTTTCAAGTGTGCAGGTTTCTCTTTACAGTATGAACGCAGCCCATCATGATGAAATTACACAGCTGAAGGGTTCTTTTGAAAAAACAAAAAATGCTATTTTAAGGCTCATCGAAAACGATATTCCCTTACAGATAAGCTGTCCCACAATGAAGCAAAATAAAGATGACTACGGTGAGGTTATGCGTTGGGCTCATGAACATAAGGTTCGTGCCGTTACCGACTATATTATGATGGCGCGGTATGATCATACTACAGACAACCTCGATAACCGTTTAAATTTATGCGAGGTCGAAAAAATTATCCGCGATATTTTGGCTGATGATATCGACTATCAGGCAGAATTATTAAGCCCCGATTTTGATGGGCGAATAAACGTATTAAATACCGATCCTGACGGAATTGTCTGCGGTGTGGGAGTTTCATCCGCCTGTATGGTAGCAAACGGGAATGTCTATCCTTGTGCAGGTTGGCAAGATTGTATTTGCGGCAACCTTTACGAAAAATCTTTAAAAGACATCTGGTACAATTCCGAAAAAATGAATTTTTTGCGTAATATCCGTAACAAGGATTTTCCGGAGTGCGGATCCTGTAAAGATAAACCATTTTGTGCAATGTGCATGGTACGAAATGCAAACGAAAATCCCGAAGGAAATCCGTTTAAGATAAACAAACACTTTTGTAAGGTTGCAGCTTTAAATAAAAACATTGTATATGATTGGAGAAAAAAACATGGTACCTTTTAATAATAATTTGGGCTTACCGGTTATGACAAACCTTGAACTTGAAATCTCCAATCCTTGTAATGAACGGTGTGTCCATTGTTACCGCACCTGCGGGCATACCGTTCACGGATTTTTATCGCAGCAATATGTCGTGCATATTCTTGAAGAAGTCAGTCCGCTGATGAGTGCAAAGCGTAAAGAAATTCTGATCACGGGTGGTGAAATTCTCCTTAATCCTGAATGGCAGAAGATTGTTGCAACATGCGTGCAAAAAGGGTTTTACGTTACGCTATTTACCAACGGCACGTTGTTGGATGAACGCGCTGCAAATTTTTTAGCGCAATTTACAAGGGCGCAATTAAAGGAAGTGCAATTTTCCCTCTATGCATTGGAGAGTTCCGTGCATGATTCCATCACCAAGCTGAACGGTTCACATCAAAAAACAATGCGAGCAATCAGCCTGCTGCGGGAGCGGAATGTACCAATCTTTATTTCGTGTCCTGCTATGCAGGAAAATAAAACATCGTTTCCGCAGCTCATGCGCTGGGCTGATGCAGAAGGCATCCCATCCTGCGTTGACCTGTTTATTTTTGGCTCTTCGGATTATTCTGCTCAAAATCTTTCTCATCGCCTTTCTTTTACGGATTTGGAAGATTTTTTTGCTGTGAGTTTAGAAAACAATGGAGCTCTTGCTTACATTTGGGGAAGCAAATCGGATGTTGATCCCGCTACAGAACGGTTTTACAGAGCTGCGTGTTCTTCGCTCTGTATTTCGGGGGACGGTTCCATCTATCCGATGATAGGCTGGTACACACCGCTCGGCTCTATCCGGCAAAATAGTATTCAGGATATCTTTCTGCATCATCCGCTGCTGCAGAACATCCGCACTATTACGATTAATAATATATCGGCGTGTAAGCAGTGTGATCTTGTTGGCTACTGCTCATTCTGCCCAACCGCTCATCTTACTGCGCACAACGGTGAACTCTATAAGGTTGATAAGGACTTCTGCGCATATGTCCGTCTAAAGAAAAATTTTATTGAAAGGAGGGATAAACTCTTGAAAATGCTGCGCGGTTCTTGTGATGTCTAACCCTGTAATGAAAAGGATGCGGAAAAAAATGAGCAGCGACTATCACGTGCATATCGGGCAATACTGTAAAGCGTATTACTACGCTTCTCGTATTTTCTCTGCGTTAAAAGCATTCGGTACCGATGAGCTGTGGTTTTCGTCTACAACGAGCTGCATATACTGTAAAGAGAGCGCTGTTGCCTGTACCGATCCGGCTGTATACAAGGCTGCTCCCTCCGCACGTGACTTATATACGGGTGTACGTTCCGAAATACGGGATGCACTGAGCGCTGCAAAGGAACTCGGTATACAGGCACACGCGCTGTACTGGGTTGTGCCGGACATTCATTTTGCCCGAGATGCGGGCATTACGGTTACGCGGGTAATGGAGGAAACACCGTACGCCGGTTTTAAGCTCCATCCGCGGGCATAACAATGGGATTTACAGGATGAACGCACGGCTGCTCTTGCAGAAGAAATTTTTACCTACGCCGAACAGCACGGTAAGCGCATCCTCATCCATTGCGGAGATGACCCTTGCGAAAGCCCGCGGCTGTTTGAACCGTTCATACAAAAACATCCGGGAGTTACGGTACAGCTTGCACATTGCCGCCCCGCAGCGGAAACGCTTGCTCTGCTGCAAGCCTATCCAAACACCGTATGCGACACCGCAATGGCAAGTACGGAAGCAGTATCACGCATTACAGCGGCAGGCTTTCGCGGGCGAATTGTGTACGGCAGCGATTTTCCGATACCGCATTGGCGTTCCGTACATCCTGAATACAACCCGACGGAAGTGGAACTCAAACAGTTTTTGTATGCAGCATTTCAATAGACTCACAGGAAAGTCTATTATGGAAGGGGGACTGCCTTTTGAGGTGAAACAGCCCCGCTTCAATGCTGAAACCAAAGCGGCGATTGAAGAAGCGAGACGCATTATTGCAGGAAAAACACCGGCAAAACGCTATAGATCCGCTCGCGAGCTGTTTAATGAGCTGGACAAAGAAATAAACGCCGAATGATGATGGAACTGGTAACAACGGGAGCTTTTCGAAAAGACTACAAACGTGCTAAAAAACGCGGCTTGGATATGTCTTTGCTTGAGTCCGTGATCAACAAGCTTTTAGCAGGTGTAGCATTAGAAGAACGCCATCGAGACCATGCTTTGAGCGGAAATTATACCGGTTTTCGAGAATGTCATATCCAACCGGATTGGCTTCTTATTTACGCCGTAAACAAGTCACAACTCATTCTGACAGCATCTCGGACAGGAACGTATGCCGATTTATTTTGAAAATCAATATCTCTCCGCACGGATAAAGACGGGGTGTTGCGGGGTATCCTCGCCAAAGACTATACTTCCGTGTATAGTCTGGAGTGTCTAAAATAAGCGCTGTACAATCTTTGCAAAATAACGATCTTAAACATCATCACATAATCGTATGAAGGTATTCCGCCCAAATCTTTCATTTCTTTTTGCAATGTTTTTTTAAATCGGTCTAAACAGTGCCTAATTTATTTTTTTATTTAGTCTTTCAAGATTGTCTCCGAGCTTGCCCAATACGTTAAGCCGCTCTTGTTCGTCACATAATCCTCTTTCTTTCATGCCATAACTTTATCATTTTTTCTTATTCTTTTTAAGGGGTTTTTAGAGGTGCCCTATAACATATTGATTCATTCTTCATACTGCCACAGTTCTTTTTCTTCCCAAAAATCTTTTGCATTTTCAATGCCGTTTTCATAGGCTTTTTTTATCCAACAGGCAGCTTGTTTCATGTCGGCAGAAGTTCCTACGCCAAAATAATACAGTATTCCAAGATTATATTGAGCTTGTGCAAGTCCTTGTTCAGCAGCTTGTGTATACCAGTAAAAAGCTTTCTTTTCGTCGGTAAGGGTTCCTTCACCTTTTCTATACAATACTCCAAGATTACATTGAGCTTGCGCATCTCCTTGTTCGGCAGCTTGTGTAAACCAGTAAAAAGCTTTCTTTTTGTCGGTAAGTGTCCCTTCGCCGTTACTATACAGTACTCCAAGATTATGTTGAGCTGCTGCAAGTCCTTGTTCGGCAGCTTGTGTAAACCAGTAAAAAGCTTTCTTTTTGTCGGTAAGTGTCCCTTCGCCGTTACTATACAGTACTCCAAGATTATGTTGAGCTGCTGCAAGTCCTTGTTCGGCAGCTTGTGTAAACCAGTAAAAAGCTTTCTTTTTGTCGGTAAG
>CAJPTT010000172.1 GCA_905373565.1 uncultured Treponema sp.
ATTGCTCCGATATGTTTTTTTAAGATATCCATAATAGCTCCATGTGTAAGTAGTTCATAATTATTTTTTCTCTTTCCCGAAAGGTTTGGTTATATAAATCAATACCGGTGTCATCAGATAGTCGGCAATGAGGGCGGAAAAAAGACCGACTGCCGCCAAGATTCCCAAACGCAGGAATGCATCTATTTTGCTCGCCATGTACATTAAAAAAGTAACCGACAAAATTATCGTAGTCATTGCCAAGGTTTTTCCGATAGAATAAAAAGAACCGACAATCGCTTTATCATAAGAGCCTTCTTTTTCAAATAGGTACTTTGTATGATTGGTAAAATGGATTGTGTCATCTACCGCTATACCGAGAACCATGGGCATAAGCGCCATTGTTACCATATCTAGAGGAACATGGAAGTAGCCCATAATAGCTCCTGTTGTAATAATCGGCATAATGTTAGGTATAAGACCTATGAGTCCCATTTTAATACTTCCGAATACAATCATCATTAAAACACCGATTGCTGCAAGAGATGTAAAAAAAGAATTTATTTCCCCATATACTATTTTGTTATTCATCTCTGCTGCATGAGCTGCAGCTCCGGTTAAAAAGGCTTCGGCATCGGGGAAAAGCTCCGCACATTTTTTATACACGCTTTCCAAATTGGCGGCAAGCTCATTTCCGTCAAAGGCGGCAACATCGACGGTCATACGGAGAGTCCGGAATCATCATCAACCCAGCGGGAAGTTTCTCCACCCGATATTTCGTATAAAAATAAAAGTTGAGTTAAGAGGTCTTCATCTTCAGGTATGGTATAGAAGCTCGGATCGTCGGCATGCATGGTCTGATTCATGTCTTTTACAACATCCAAAATCGAAAATATTTTCGGTACTCCGTTATTCAATTTTGTCAATTTAAAGCCCGATATGAGGCGGCTTAACTCTTCCAGTTTTTTTAAATTATCCGGTTTTTTTACTGCATCTTCTTCTTTAAATGTCAGCATTACATTATAGTTAAAATAGGCACCCAATTGAGAATGTGTAATTTCATAAATGCGTTTTACATAAGGAATTCTTGTTCCCATAAAGTTAAAGCTGTCCATGTTTACGGTTATCATAAAAACAGCGGGAAGACAAAGGGCCGTTGCAAGTACAAAAACAACTAAGATAGGTTTCCGTTTTTTTAATACGGCTATGCCGAACTTTTCAAAAAAAGAATCAAGTTTTTTATATCTTATTGCGCTCTTATTTTGTTCAGGCGGACAGTCCTTTCCGAAACTCATCAAAATAGGAATTAAGATGCTGACATAGACATAAACCGCAAAAACCATAGCGGCACTTGTGTATCCCATCCAATGCATCGGATTAAGGTCAACCGTTAAAAACGATAAAACGGAAGCAACTGTTGTAACTACCGTAAAAAATAAAGGCCAGCCCGTATTTTCTATTGAATCGATAACGGCTTCTTTACGTTTTCCTATTGCGTAAAAGCTGTTTCTAAAAGAATTGACAAGGTGAATTGAGTAGCCTACCGAAAGAGCCATTGCAAGAATGATGGGAACGGAAAGCATTTCGGAACTTCCTTCAATATTTAAATGTCCCATAAAACCTAAAACTGAAACTATTGCGCCTGTGGTGGCTATGATAGGCACTATCGTACCTCTTAGCGAGCGTGCAAAAATAACGAGAAGAATTATCATACACATAAAACTAAGGCTTACGCATTTTTTTATGTCTGCGTTCATAACAATCTTTTCTTCCGTTTCAGTGTAGGGAAGACCGGCAGGTTTTAGTGTGTAGGCAGAGCTTTTATATTTGGGATTTGTTACAATATCGATAGCGGTTTCTCCCATGATATACATAAGCTCCTTATCCGAAGTTTTCATCCATTCTTCTTTACTCGGTGTTGCTTTAAGTGAAAGAACAAGCCAGGTTTCTTTTGCATCGCTTGAAACCAGTTTATTTACGATAGATTTTCTGGATAGGATAAAGTCTTTTGCTTTTTTAAGTTCGGCAGCATCTTCAGGGATACCGTCTTTAAAGGGATTTTTTATTTCGATTCCTTCTTCTGTTCCGACGCTTATATCAATATCGGTGATAGAAGTAACCGAATCGGCGTACGGAACTTTTTCCAAAAGTTCGCTTCCGATTTCCTTAATCATTTTTAAAACCTCAGGCTTAAAAACATCATCGGATTCTATAAGCAAAACTATGGTGTCGTTGCTTCCGAAAAGCTCTTTAAACCTGTCTTCATGTTCTTTCATCTGAGCGGTTAGGTTTACGAAGACTTCTTCGGTCATTGATGAGGCTCTAAACTTTTTTAAGCCCATTGCGGCAAATACGGTTAGAGCTGCTAATAAGATAACTAACAACCAGCGGTATTTTAATTGAAACTCGCCGATCCTTTTAAAAAATATATGCAAACTTTCAAGTTTCATAGTATGAACCTCTTATAAATGACCTGCAACACCAGTTCCGTTGTTTTGCAGATACCATGATGAAAAAAACAGTAAACATTGTTTACTGTTTTAGTATAGAATTTCCATAAGAATTGTCAATAGGTGCGGTTGTCGGTTCGCTTCGTCTGCGAACACTCCGGCATAAACTATGAAAACGCCGTTTCTTTACCTTTTAAGCACCTTATATAGGAGTATACCGACAGCAAGTAAGATCAGACCGGCAATATCTAATCCCCGCAGTGTCCAAACGGGAATAACGGCTGCAGGAAGATACAAACCTCCAAGCAGCAGAAAAATACTGATGATAATAAAGATAAGTCCGCATATTTTTGATCCGGTTCCGCTCATTCTTACGCTCCTTCTTGCCACGATGTAGCGTCATTATGGGCTTGCGTCATGCGGTAATAGAGCCCATGCTCTTTGATCAGTTTATCATGGGTACCTTGCTCTTTGAGTTCTCCGCCATCAATGACAAAAATACGGTCTGCTTCGCGGACGGTTTCCAGCCGGTGAGCAATAACCAGTGTGGTCTTTCCGCGGCATAATTCACTCAAGGCTTTCTGTATTGCCTGCTCGTTATCGGCATCGATACTCGCGGTCGCTTCATCTAAGATGATGAGCGGCGCGTCTTTGAGAATACTCCGTGCAATCGAAATACGCTGGGCTTCTCCGCCCGAAAGAGAGGCACCGCCTTCACCGATAACGGTATCGAATCCGTACGGAAGCCGCATGATAAAATCATAACACTGCGCTTTTTTTGCCGCTTCGATCACCGCTTCTCTATCCGCGTGAGGACGTCCCATCGCGATATTGTTTGCTATTGTGTCCTCAAACAGATAGACCCGCTGAAACACCATACTGATATGATCCATTAACACCGTCAGCGGAAGCTCTTTGATATTTTTTCCCCGTAAGAGAATTTCGCCCTTCGATATATCCCAGAACCGCGCCAGTATATTCATAATCGTGCTTTTCCCGCCACCGGACTGTCCGACAAAGGCCGCCATCTGCCCTTGGTCGATACTGAACGATAGGTTATGCAGCACTTCTTTATCCCCGTAGTCAAACGACACATTTTTGAATGTTATTTCCGTATCGGCTGTTTGCGGCAAAACCTCGGTTCCCGTATCCTCAAGCTCCCGTTCGTTAAATACTTCGTTCACACGATTCAGCGCAGCTTGCATGATCGCCAGAATGCCGGTTTTTTGATAGAGCTGTTTAAGCGGCGTAAAAAGATTGAAGGCAAACAGCATACAGCCGACAAATACGGTGCTTGACAGGGCGCCGTGTTGAAACAACCGAATATTGAGGGCAAGTATTGCGGTCATACCGAGACTGTAAATGATCAGCAGTGTCCGCTCCTTGGGGGAATATTCTTCTTCAAAAGACAAGCTCGCTTCTTTCATGCGCTCAAAGCTGGCTCTGATATCTTCCGCACCCGCTCCGGTGAGGTTATAGCTTTTCATTACGCCGAGTCCTTCCGTGTATTCCAACACGGCGCCGGTCAATGCTTCGATGCTTTTTTGGCGCAGCTTTGAATTACGGGCGGAAAGCCGGATCATCGGCTGCGCGAAAAGAATTGCCGTAAGCTCCGTCGCAATGGCAACAGCTCCGAACAGCGGATGCAGCGCAAAGAGAAACCCCGTTAAAATGATCTGCGCCGCGATGCTGCTTGTAACCTCCGAAACAGCCGCCATCGCCTGCTCCTCGATAAAGACCATATCGGCCGACAGCACCGAACTGATTTTTCCGATATTCCCTGCAGTAAAGTATCCCATCGGAAGCCGACGCAGATGCCGCCCAAGCTCAAGCCGCTTTTCCGCAAAGACCTTATATCCCGCTCCCGCTTGCAGCCGGTCTGCGATATTTTGACAGATTGCCTGAATAGCCAGCAAAAGCAGCATGACCGCTGCCGCATAGATTGCCGTTTTAATGTCGGCTTCACCTTTGATAAGCATGTCGATAAGTTTTACGGCGACCATAAGCGGAGCATTTGCCGCGACCGCTTTTAAAAAAGTAAACAGATATGCCAATCGGATTTTCCGGGCATACGTGCCGGTAAATACAAGTAACTGATGAACCATTGCAATCATAGTGAGCTTCCTTCTTCGAACTTATCGGCAAATTGTTTGGCATGTTCTTCTTTTTCGGAATCCATAAAAACACTGTTATATCCCAAATGTCGTTCTGCAAGCATACCTGCATACTGAAGCTTGGAATGCTTACAATATCTGATTATACCAGTTTGCCACAAATCGGCGCCATTTTCCGGACGGTAACCGCAGGTAGTAATAATCGCAAGTTTTTTTCCTGCCCATAACGCCGGTCCTTTTTCTTTTCCGTAATATTTATTCATACCGTATACAAGACGATCAAGTACCGCTTTCATAGGAGGAGTACAATACCACGAATAAATCGGTGTAGCTAAAACCAATAAATCGCATGTAAGAACGCTATCGAAAATTTCCTGCATATCATCTTTCAACGAACAACCGAAAATAGACCAGTCGTTTTGGCAGGTACGGCAGGCGCAGCACGGCAGGATATTTTTATCATAAAGCCAAATGAGCGTACAAGTATTGTTTTTTGCTTCCATTGTTTTTATAAACGGTTGCACTAATTGGAATGTATTACCGTTTTTTCTCGGACTACCCATTAGAATACATACAAGCATATCATTTATTCCTTATTTAGATTGATGTAATATCATTTTTTCCGGCATTGAGGTTTATACAACAGATCAAGGTTTAACTTCGAACGCTGGAATAGTGCGATCCCGCGAAAGACTGATGATCGCTATCTTTTTCACCGTCATGGTTTTTCTCCTCACTAGCTTCTTACCATATTTTCAGAAGACTTCTATTTCTCCAGTATATTCATTTGCTTTTTGTATCAATGGACCTTTTGCACCCATAGTAAAAGCAATATTACTGCTTCGAATTGCCAACAGTTTATCTCCCGTCTTTATATCCAACATCTGCATTAAAGATTCTGAAAGGTGAACTCCATTATCTTTCAAGGTAAGCCAGCCGTATTTTCTTCCCTTATATGAAATCAACTCACCCTCTTTGAGTGTCCTATCCGCCAAACGAGGGTTTTCTTTTAGGATGTGATTGAGTGTTGAGCGGGAAAGTAGGGGCTTGCTCATCACACAAAATCCGCCCGTCTGCTTACTGCCGGAAACGATGTAAATATATTGCTCTTGGTGTAATTTATATTCTCCCAC
>CAJPTT010000173.1 GCA_905373565.1 uncultured Treponema sp.
CGATGTCGCCAACCTCTACTGCATCGGAATTTCCCAATTCGGCGATGGCAATGTCTTTCTCGGTAGTTTCAAACGAAACCAACGCAATGTCCCTGCGCTGGTCGCCGCCGACAAGTTTGCCTTCTGCAGTATGCCCGTTATATAGCTTGACGATAATCTTTTCCGCCGTACCGGTAACATGCTGATTAGTCAGTACATAATAGGTGTTGCCGCTCTTGCGGACAATAACACCCGACCCCATGCCTTCGGATTTGTATTCCTGCTCGCCGCTATCGTTACGATCGGATTTTTCACCATTATTCTGATTAGGCATACCGAAGAAAAACCATGGAAAGCCATCTCCGGAAAGAGGATTTCGTACTTTCTTAATTTCTGTAACCGAAAGCGTTACCACCGACGGTAAAATTGCCGAAGATACTTGCCGGTTCGCACTTTGCAGTTCTTCCAGCAGGGAAATCGTCTCCTTTGTAATTGAATCCGAATGCTTTGTGTCGGCATAAACCGTTGTTGCCGAAGCAGGGCTTGCAGAACATGAAGATACAAAGATCATTACTGCCATGTTCAATATCGCTGTAAATGACAGTGCCGTTTTAAATTTTTGTTTTAAATGCATGAGTTTACCTCCAACATTAGAAGTTTTCAACTGTTTCTTAAACATATAAAATGCTATTATGATACATCCATCCGGTACAAAAGAAAAGAGGCAAACTAAATCCCATTGGATATCAAAGCCGACTGTAATTTCTGCCTCTTTACGCAACGGTCAAATTCTTAACCCATCGTTCTTTTTTCAGTTGATGTCCGGCAATCAGCAATTTCAGAAAGTCGCTGAGCTTTGCAAGGCCGAACATTGCGACGGGCGAAAGCGCGGTACAGTAGGTAAAGATAAGCATCACCGGCAGAAATACCATTGAGTTGACGCTGATATCAACCCATGCTCCAAGTTGGGCATCGCCGCCGGCGCGAGAAATTGCAAGTTGCGTATTAAGGTAAGACCATAGCGGCATATAAAGCGCGATAACCCATATAAGATTCCGCGTGATGATATGCGAGGCAGGCGAAAGCCGGATAAACACAATGGGAATAAGGAAGACCGTCAGCGCTTCGCAAATACCGACAAAAATACCGAAGATAAAAAAGCCGGAAAGGAACCACCGCGCCTGCTTGCGGGCTTCGTCCAATTTATTCTGCCCGAGTGAGCTGCCGACAATAATACGCACGCAGGTAAAAATCACCGGAAAGATTAAAAAGAAGATATTTGCAATCGTCCAACCGGCGGCCATACCTGCGACCACCTCCGCCCCGCCGCGGCTGTTGTAAAGCGCCGCAACAATCGTTTCGGTACCCACCCACGAAATATCCGAGGCAAACACCAGCCCAAGTTTTTTAACCATCTGCATAAACAGCTGCCAGCGTACCTTCCACAGCGCGGCAACTCGCACATAAAACGCAGACCTTCTGATATGCACGTAGACAAGCAGCAAAACAACTTCGGTGCAGCGGGCTATCAACGTCGCATAGGCGGCCCCTTTCACTTCAAGCCGCGGCGCTCCGAAATTCCCATAAATCAGAATGTAGTTTCCGCAGGTGTTTATCAATGTAGAGATAATGGCGCTGTACATAATGATCTTAACCTCGCCGATGTCGCGCAAGGAAGAAGTAATCGCGGTAGAAAACGCAATAGGAATAAAGGTAAGTAGGATGATATGCAGATATCGCTGCCCCTCGGCTACAATTTCCGGCGCCTGCTTATTTCCGTGTACTAAAAATCCAAGGATATATCCCGAAAAAAAGAAAGATAAAATCGTAAAGAGCGCGGCGCAGGCCAGCATCATAATCTGCTTAAAGCGGTACACGTGCTGCATTCCGCCTGCATCTTTTGCACCGTTAAACTGAGACATAAACATGCCGCCGGTTTCGGCAAATGTCCCGACCGTTACCAAAAAGAGAAAGGTAAATTGATTGGTGATATTGACCGCGCTCATTTTTATGTCGCCCAATCCGCCGACCATAAAGTTATCAATCAGCGAAACAAGACTCTGCACAAAGGTTTGAATCATAACCGGTACCGCAAAGCCGAGCGCCCTCCGGTAAAAATGAACCGGCCCCAGCAAAAATTTTTCACATTGCATACTCATTCCTTAATAGTGAACGCATCAACTGCTTTTGTTCTTCCGATATGTTTATAATTATGTCTCTATTTTCAAAAGGTTTATAGGTCATCCTTCAGCACCGACGATTTTGCATACGCGGTAGACTTTGCTTCAAAGAAATCCGTTTTGATCAGGTTTGCGTTGCTGTACTGGCTTACCCAGCTCATGGAGGCGGGTTCTTCACGGTGGCCTTCGTACAATGGTTCAAAGCCGAGATTTTCGCAGCGGAGGTTGCCGAGGTACTGAATGTAGTCGGTAACCATGCCGCGGGTCAGGCCGGGAATGTCGTCGCCGATAACGTAATGCCCCCACGCAATTTCCTGCTCGCAGCCTTCGCGGATCATACTGCGGAACAGCTCGTTGTTTTCCGGCGTGAACAGTTGCGGTTCTTCTTTTTGCAGTTCATGGATAATAGAGCGGAATAGCCACAGGTGCGTGTTTTCATCGCGGTTGATGTAGCGGATTTCCTGTACGGAGCCGGGCATTTTGTTGTTGCGTCCGAGGTTATAAAAAAACATAAAGCCCGAATAAAAATACACCCCTTCCAGAATATAATTGGCGACGGCAACTTTGAGCAAGGCAAGGGCGCTCTTGTCATCCTGAAATTCATTGTATAAATCTCCGATAAACTTGTTCCGTTTGAGCAAATGCTCATCATTCTTCCATTGATAAAGGATTGCCGTCCGCTCATCGGGAGAGCAGATGGTATCAAGCATGTAGCTGTAGCTCTGCGAGTGTACCGCCTCCTGAAATGCCTGAATGGTAAGACAGAGGTTCACCTCGTTTGCGGTGATGTACTGCCCGACATTCGGTAGGTTGGCGGTTTGGATGCTGTCTAAAAAAATGAGGAACGACAGAATTTTATCGTATGCGGTTTTTTCCGCGGGGCTGAGTTTGCGGTAATTCTGCACATCGGTATTCATATTGATTTCTTCCGGTATCCAAAAGTTATTCATCGCCTGCCGGTACCACTCGCTTGCCCATGTATATTTCATATTGTTAAAGTCGTTGAGGTTTGTGGTGTTTCCACCGATCATCTTCCGTAAATGAACTTCGATATCGCCTGTTTCGTTGAAAAGTTTTTTACGGGAAAGTACGGTTTTATTATCTATCATCAAAATACTCCTTAGTATCGCTTTATACATATATAGTTAGATTTCTATTATATTTAGATTCCTGACATGAGAGATAAAAGACATTAGCCCAGTATTAATTGGGGCATACGGCAGGTTGCGCAGGGGCAAATTCTAAAAGATAATTGCTGAACACGTTGATCACCGTTGTGTTTTCATAGACGGTTACCCGCGGCGCCTGAAGGTCGTAAAGATGGATATGCCCGTGTAAAAAATAGCGCGGTTTAAACTTCTTTATGAACCATAAAAAGCACTTAAAACCGGTATGACACGGATCGGGGCGGTCGTGAATGCCGAACGGCGCTGCATGAGCGACAAAAATATCTACATACCGCCCGTAGCGCAGTTTGTTATAAATAAGGCGCGGCACCATCGCAAGCAGTTGAAGTTTCATTTGGCGTTCGGTATATTGTCCGATATCGCTGTTGTATCGGATGCTCCCTGAAACACCGGCAAACAAAATCCCCCCTTCCCGACGGGTGGTAAAGCCGAGATAGGTTGAACCATATCCTTCAACCCGATCTTCCGCAATGGATTGCAAAGAATCATGCGCCCCTAGGTTTTTATGATAATATGGCATTGCGTTAAGATTATGGTTCCCGAACACAAAGAAGAGCGGCTTATTTAACGATGAAACGATAAATTCCAAATACTCCATCGGTAAATCTCCGGCCGAAATCACAAGATCGACATCTCGGTACCGCTCTTTGATATTGACGCTGTAAATAAGCGGATCGATTTGGTCGGAAACGCAGAGTATCTTCATATTTTATTTGCCTTGTATTTTTCTAAGCAGTGACTCCAGTTTGTCCTTATCGATTAATTCAAATGGGCGGTTTTCTGCAAAACTTAATGCGGATCGCGAAAAACCGCTTGAAGTAATAACGACAACCCGCACGAGCCCCTGAGCCTTCATCTGCTCATGCAGCGAGCGCAAAAACGAATCGCCGATGATATCGCTGTCGCGTGAATAGATAAAGAGTTTCGGCTGCTTCCGCATATTCATCCATTTTTCGGAATTATCTTCGAGTGCAATGATAGCGCAGCCCTGTTTAATCTCTTTTTGTGATTGGACTGCAAGGGCAAAGGCTTTCTCGGTAATTGTTTTACAAAGTTTAAGAAACGGTTCCGCACTGACGGTGAGATATTCCTTCATGTAATCGTTTGAACGGAGATCACGGTACTGGTTCAGCTTATCCGCAACATCTTTGTACCCTGATGCTACAGCATGAATTGCTTCCCATTGTTCAATCGCACGGTCGAGATCTCTCATTTTTTCGTAGCATGTTGCGGACGCATAGCGCAGGCGTAGCGTATCGGGATTTGAATTTTTTGCAGTGGTGAGTTTGAGCGCGCGGTCGAACTCAAAGGCGGCTTTTTCAAGACTGTTTGCATCAAGATAGCATAAGCCCCGTTCAGTAAAACACTTTTGCCGCAGGTCCGCATTGCGAGCCGCTTTTTCAAATGCAGCCAGCGCTTGCGCATATTCTTTTGTTTCGCGGAGCAGCTTCCCCTGATAGTACAATGCAGTCGTATTGTCGGGTTCAAGCTTCAGCGCTGTACCGATTTCTTGCTTTGCTTCGACCATCATATTACTGCGGAATAAAAGCAAGCCGAGCGCTGCATGGGCGGCGGCATGTTTTGGGTTAAGGCCGATTGCCTGCCGATAATGAAAAATAGCCTGTTCCGTTTTATTGAGTTGCTCAAAAAGCTGCCCGATCGCATAATGATATTCCCCATTTTTAGGATCGAGTTTTATCAGTAACGCATACTCGGCAAGCGCTTCGGTATGCTGCTGAAAGCGTTCATACAGCTGCGCCGTTAAATTTCGAAATTCTTTTTCTTGGGCTTTCGATTCAAAAGTCGCCTTGCTGATGGCTTTAAACTCCATCAATGCAAGTTCCGCTCTACCATCGGCTAAATAAGCTTTTCCGAGGAGATAATGGGCTTTTGTATCACGCGGGTTTTTTGCTATAATAACTTTTGCCCGTTTAATTGCTGTTGCATACTTGCCTGCGTTGATATATTTTTCTATCGAAGCGGCTTTTTTCGGTGAAATAATCGAACGTATCAAGAAAAAAGCCAGTAATAGAATGAAAAAAGCAAGTACGCTAATGAAACTAATAAGGTACAAAGACATAAATTTATGGTATAATTTTTGAGAGGTAATGTCAATGAAGTGCGTTTGCCGTATATCGGTTCGGCGATTGATGCCGATTATTATCTATATGATAACAGCTGCATCAGGCTTTGCGGAAGATGCTTTAACGCAAGGAAAAAAATTTCTGCTGAACAATCAACCTGATAAAGCAGTGTCGCTTTTTTATCAGGCGGCGTCCGAAGGAAAGAAGGATCCTAAAATCAACTTGTATTTAGGCGTATG
>CAJPTT010000174.1 GCA_905373565.1 uncultured Treponema sp.
TATCGAAGCATTTTATCGACTAGGATAAAAGCTTGCGGCGTCAGTGTTTCGAGCCTATCCTGCGGGGTGTGCATCCGCTGCCATGTCTGCGGAATAATAGCGGCAAGCGGCGAATCAGGCGGAACGTGTGCATTGGTGATGATGCACCGTTGAAGCGCTTGAGCGGCGCTTTCGTTGGCGGATATTTCCATACCGGCCGACTTATTGCATTCGGCGGAATGCACATTACCCAATAAGTACTTCCCAGCCGGGTGGGGCATATACCGCATTAACAGCTCCGCTTCTGCTCTCGGCAATACGGTGATGACCTGCGCGGTTAATCCGGCGGAAATAAGCCCCGCGTTGTCGCTGTAGGCAGTCGGCAGCGAAAGCCAGCGTCCCCTGCACGCGGCGTCGGCATAGATGCGGCAGCGCCGATGCAGAGCGGAAAGCGCCGCCGTTTTTCGTGTATCCCTGCCGTATATTCCGGACTCTGAAAGGATGAGCGTATCCCCGCTGCCGCACATATCAAACACAAAGATGTCATCCTGCTGCATTGAAAGCGCACGCAGGCCTTGCCCCAAACGGTATGCGCCTTGGTTTTTAATGCCATCAGCCCCCGCTTCCTCGCCGTCGGTAAAGATGATGCGGATGTTATGCGCATCCCGTTTTTGCAGCAGCGTTTGGGCAAACAGCAACAGCTGTACGCAGGCGGCGGAATTATCGTTTGCGCCCTGTGTACCGGCGGCGCGGTCATAATGCGCTATCAGCGTTTTCATCTTAAAACGGGGATTGTACGCGGATTGCCGGTAGGTAATAACAATGTGAGTTTTATCTTGAAGAGTAACGGTACGGTAGGGAATTCCTTGCGCTGCCAACCGTTCCGTTATAAAGGCGCGCCGGTCTGCCGCCGGTTCTAAAAAAGCGTTGAAAAGAGGCGAAGCGATAATCGCTTGAGCTTGTTCAAGAGTCACGGCGGCAGAGCAATCGGATTATAGAGCGGCTAAGGCTTTTTCAAGCTCGCTTACTAAGTGCGCAAAGTGCTTACAGGCTGCTTCAACCGGTTCGGGAGAAGCCATATCGACACCGGCAATCCGCAGCGACTCGATGGGATAGCGGGAACCGCCGGAGGTTAAAAACTTAAAGTAATCCTCCCGCTCCGTTTTTCCGCCCGAGCATACCCGTTCGGCAAGGGCAAGCGATGCGGAAATACCGGTTGCGTATTTATACACATAGAACGAATTGTAAAAATGCGGGATACGCAAGCCTTCAAGATCGCTGCATTCCTCAAAGTGCATCGCAGGGCCGAAGTAAGCGGTCAACAGTTTGCGGTACTCGCTGCGGAGATTCTCGATGGTAAGCGGCGTTCCCTCTTCAACAAGCTTATGCGTGATATGCTCGTATTCGGCAAACATTGTCTGGCGGTAAAGCGTCGCGAGGATATCGCTTACGCGAATACTCAGCAGGTATGCCCGCATTTTGGGATCGCTCGTGTTTTTCAGCATGGAGCGGAACAACAGTTCCTCGTTAAAGGTTGAGGCAACCTCCGCTTCAAAAATCGTGTAGTTGTAGCTTAAAAACGGATTGTTCCGCACTGAATACCACGAGTGCATGGAATGCCCGCCTTCGTGCACAAGGGTGAATACATCCCGGATAACGTCTTCTTTATAGTTGACCATGATATACGGATCGCCTTCAAAGCCGCCCCACGAAAAAGCGCCCGAACGCTTGCCCTTATTTTCGTACCGGTCAACCCACCCGCCGAGTAATCCGTTCCGCAGCGTGGTAACATATTCATCGCCGAGCGGTTGTAACGCTTCGGTAATCATATCGACGGCTTCGTTGTACGGAGTGTGCCGCCGCACTTCGCTCACCAACGGAACATACACATCGTAGTGCCGCAACTCATCAAGTTTGAGTGATTTTTGCATAAGCGCATAAAAATGATGCAGCGGCTCCAAGTTTTTCCGGATTGTGCTGATAAGGTTGTCGTATACTTCCGTCGGCACCTTATCGGGATAGAGCGCTTGTTCACGAGCGGAACCGTATCCGCGGATACGGGCAAGCGCGATATTTTGCTGCACTTGACCGGTGTACAAAGATGCTATCGTATTTTTGTACGTGTCGAACGTGCCGTAAAATTGCATATACGCTTGCTTACGGATATTCCGGTCGGGATTGATTAAGAACTGCGAATATGAAGATTGCGTAAGTTCTTTCGCGCCGTCGGGAGTTTCAATCGAACCGAAACGGAAGTCTACATTCGTAAGCGTCGAGAAGCTGCGGCGTTCGACATCCTGCGATTCGGCTAAAAGCGACAGAAGCTTTTCTTCTTTCTCGCTCAATGTATGAGCCTTTAATCTAATCAGTTTTTCGATAAAGACTTTGTACGGAGCAAAAGCAGCTCCGGTCTTTCCGGCAGGATCGAGCCAGCTGCGGATGTTCTGTTCGGGAATCTCCAGCAAGGCGGGCATAAACCAACTGGTTTCGGAAGCAAGTTCCGTGTCGGCCATCATCGCGAGGGAAACCCGTTCGATGTTTTTAGGATCGCTTTCATCCACCGACTTCATCAAAAAGGCATAATGGCTTGTCTTTTCCGAAATACGGGACGCCGCTTCCACCGCCTGTAAACAGCCGAGTACTGTTTCGGCAGTCAGTGTATCAGGTGCGGCAAAGGCGGTTTTGTAGGTTAATACGCGGTCTTTTGCGGCGGTAATGTCTTTCAGTGAGGCATTCCAGTCCGCATCATTTGTAAAAAGTTTGCTTAAATCCCATTGGTCGCTTTTTGCGACCTCCGAGCGGAGGGGTACCGTTGAGTTTTTCATACGTTCACTATACAATATGGCCGATGAATGAGCAACTGTCGGCCTATAAAATTAAACAAGGGCGGCGAATCTACGACATTTACAATATCTTCAATTCTTTTTCTTTTGCGCTTGTTACCGGCAATACGGTTACTCTTTATGCGCTCTTTTTAAAAGCTAACACAACGGTAGTCGGTTTACTGACTGCGTTTATGTATCTTTCGTTTTTTGCCATTCCGCTTGGTAAATTGATGGTGATGCGTTTCAGCATTATGCAGACATTCGGCAGTACATGGCTTTTGCGTACCGCCTCGCTGCTGCCGCTGCTTGCCATCCCGTTTCTTGTCTCTGCAGGACACGATCAGTATGCGCTCTATTGTCTATTGCTTGCGGTAGGGCTGTTCAATTTTTTCCGCGGCGTCGGAATGATTGCCAATAATCCCGTTATCAGAATCCTTGCCCCCGGGAAAGACCGCAGCTCGTATATCGTGCGTCTTTCCTTAATCAACAATCTTGCAGCATTACTCGCCACTGTTTTGCTTGCGTGGCTTTTACGGATGGATTCTTCGGTACGCAGTTATAACCTCGCGAGTATGATCGGTATACTGCTTGGCTTTATCGCCTCTATCCTGCTGTTTAGAATACCGGAACCGGAGTCCGCAAAGCCGAACCGTCAAAAGCGGAAAGACATCACAACCCCGCGCCAAGGTTCCACTTTCTTGAGGCATATTCGGGATGCCTTTAAAGATGCAAACTTTAGACGGTTCGTGTTGGCCTTCTTTATTATCAGTCTCGGTATTGCGATGATCCGCCCGTTTATCATTGTGTATGCAAAAGAGGTTTACAGTAGACGAGACAGCGCTGCGACCATCTTATCCGTGTACTCACTTGTAGGCGCACTCAGCGTCGGGCTTTTAATGCATCTGATTATCGACCGCATCGGCGCTAAACCGATCTTTATCATTTTCAGCGCAATCAGCGCCCTTTCGTTAATACCGGCTTTCTTTGCGCCGGGACTTGCAAGCGCCGGTATACTCAGTACCGTTTTTCTCATCTTATTTACGATGATCAGCAATGTCGGTTTTGTCGGGCAGGATAATTCGTCGCAAGCATATTTCTTCGCGATGGTGCCGGAAGAGGCGCTGATGGATTTAAGTATGCTCTATTACTTTATCCTTGCGATTACCGGCGGCGCAGGTTCCATCCTCGGCGGAACGATACTCGACCTTTTGCGGGTGCAAGGTTTTTCCTACCTGCAATCGTATCAAATATTTTTCTTGATAGTTATCGCCATTATCGCAATTGGTATCGTATTCCAACGCAAGCTCTTGAACCTCGGTAGTTACCGCGTGTTTGAAACGCTTGCCGTGCTCTTTTCTCCCCGCGATATGAAAGCGCTCAACCTTCTGCACAAATTAGACCGAAGCGAGACTATCGAAACCGAGGAGAAAATCCTCAACGAACTCGGCGAAATTGCTTCATCGGTATCCTGCGATCAGCTGCTGCATTACCTTGAATCTCCGCGGTTTACGATTCGGATGAACGCATTACGGGCGCTCTATTCGATGAATACCATCAATGCAAAAGTGCGCGATGTAGTGTTGAAAGAGCTTGAACAGGGGGCGTTTACCACAGCGCCGCTCGCTGCGCGGATACTCGCCAAATTCAATGTGCAGCAGGCGGTTACCCCGTTACGGGCAGCGCTCGACAGCGACGACTACTATCTTGCCGGAGAAGCGATGGTCGCCCTTGCCCGGCTGAACGACAGTTATAGCCAGCCTAAAATCGGCACCATACTTTCCCAAGCGGAAAACCCCGCACTGATACTGAAAGGCATACGCGCGCTGGAGCTTTTTAATGCCGATAATTCCCCTATGTTTATTCTGGATATTCTCCGCAGAGACAGCGTTCCGCCCTATATCGAAAACGAAGCGCTGCTTGCACTAGCGTCATTGATGGGTATCCAAAATGACTTTTATTATATGTTTGAAAAATACCGGAACGAAAAACAATCGCCGTCTATTCTTTTCATCGATATACTCGATGAAATTTTTGAAACGAAAAAAACAAGCGATCCCGTGCTGAAAAAGACCATCATCGATTTTATCCAAGACTACCAATACGATGAAGCCTTTGTACGCTGGCTCATCGGATTCGGCAAAAACAAATTGGGTATACGGTCGGCTCTGCTTGTGGCCGTTGCTCTTGATATCGGCTTAATTCATCGGGAAGCATTCCGGTTCTTCTTGTCATTTTGGGCTATCTCCTTATTCAAAAAACCGGAACTTGCGGAACGGTAGAAGAATGGAAACAAATTTTTTTCCACAACGGAGGTGATAATCCTTATACCTAATTTATCTATAACTTCTCAATTCTTCTATAAATGCCCCAATATTTGAACCTATTTTGTCTTTTAAATCAGGCAGAGCTTCGCAAAATTCTTTTTCATTTTTAATTGCTTTATTAATATTATGTACGAGGCTTTCGGCATCATATCTATTTTTCTTATATTTACAAAGTCTTTTTCTTAATTCATTTGATAAATATCTAATAGATGATTTTGAGCCGGAATTAATCTTTTCATTCTTTCTAATCTTTTCAACATCTAAGTTTACAACATCGTCAAAATGAAGCAACAACCAAAATTCAAAACTAGGATTTGAAATTAGGAATCTAAAACCTTTTTTTTGGCATGTATTATAAACCTCATCAAATTGAGAAGCCGTAAAAGATTCTGCATCTCTATCAACGACTAAACATAAAAAATCAATTTCTTTGTCAAAAGTAATATTATAATTTTTAAGCATTTCTTCTACATTATTCATTATGAT
>CAJPTT010000175.1 GCA_905373565.1 uncultured Treponema sp.
GCTGATCTCGCTTTTTTATAATATTGCTGCGGGAATTTTACGGGCAATGGGAAATGCGCAAACGCCCTTTTATGCATTGACGGTTTCAAGCGGAATAAATATTGTACTTGATATTCTGTTTGTCGGTGTGTTCAAATGGGGGATCGGCGGGGCGGCTTTCGCAACTGTGCTTGCACAATTATGCAGCGCAGTAATTCTTTTCGTTACTCTTTCAAAAAAAAGCAACTTATGCCCGCTGCATATTTCACAGCTGAAATTGTATGGCTCTGCGGCTGCGGCTATTGCAAAACTGGGTATCCCGATAGGATTGCAATCAATACTTTTCCCGATAGCTAATATGATCATTCAAGCGCGGATAAACGGTACCGGTACGGAACATATTGCTGCATGGGCGTTATGCGGGAAATTGGATTTTCTGATTTGGATTTCGATTGAAGCAATGACAACCGCTGTTTCTACGTTTGTCGCACAAAACTACGGGGCGAAAAAATACGATAGGGTAAATACCGGGATCCGTACCGGGTTATTGATAGGGGTAACGGTCATCGGGATATTAAGTGCAATCCTGTATTTTTGGAGCGTGCCGTTGGGAAAGCTTTTTATCGGCGCCGAAGATTACGGTGTTCTTACCACTATGGAGCGGCTGATGCACTTGATTGCGCCCTTTTATACGGTATTCGTATTCGCGGAGCTTTTTTCTGCAGCAATGTACGGAATCGGTGAAACGTTGAAGCCGATGATTATTACGCTACTTGGAATCTGTGTTTTTCGAATACTGTGGATATGGTGTGTCGTACCGCTGTATCCTTCGATTGAAGTAATCGTGTGGGCGTTTCCTGCATCTTGGAGTTTAACTACTGTCGCATTTATTGTTGCATATCTGCGATTGCGGAGAAATATATGAAAATTATTTTTATTACCGGTGTGTCCGGAACAATGGGATCCGAAGCATTAAAACAGATTGCTCAAACGGGAGCATTCCGGTGCCGTGTTCTATTACGGCCTAAAAAGGCGAATATAAAGCTGGCAAAAAAGCTTCAAAAAAACGAAAACATTGAAGTGTTGTTCGGTGATATACAAAACTACGAAGACTGTCTTGCCGGTGTAAAAGATGCAGACTATGTGCTTCACTGCGCAGCGATTATTCCTCCTGCTGCCGACCACAATCATGATGCTGCATTCCGTACAAATTGGCTGGGAACTCAAAATCTGCTGAATGCTGTGGTAGAAAGCGGACAAATCGAAAAGACAAAATTTGTTTACATAGGCACCGTTGCGGAATACGGCAACAGAACATTCAAACACCCGTGGGGACGAGTCGGCGATCCGCTTTTGCCGAGTGTATTCGATATGTACGCGGCAAGCAAAGTAAAGGCCGAGCGTGCAGTTATTGAATCTCCTTTATGCTGGGTTTCACTCCGGCAAAGCGGCATCTTATATGACGAAGTGCTATTCAATAACATGAATGACGGGCTGATGTTTCATACGTGTTGGAATACGCCGATAGAATGGGCGACGGCGCGTACCTCCGGTCTGCTTTTGAAAAATCTGGTCGAAAAAGATACAAACGGAACGCTCAGGCCTGATTTTTGGAAAAAGGTATACAATATCGGAAACGGAAAGGATGCCCGTGTTACCGGTTTTGAAACGCTTGACCGCGGTTTCAGAATGATGGGGCGGAGCGCCGAGGAAATTTTCCGCCCCGAATGGAATGCAAGCCGCAATTTCCATTGTATGTGGTTTGCCGATTCTCATATATTAAACAGCTATCTTGATTTTCAACATGAAGGGTTTGAAGCATTTTTTTCAAAGCTTGAAAAAAAATTGTGGTATTTTAAATTGGGAAAACCGTTCCCGCGCCTTGTTCAGCGTTTTTCGATTATGCCGCTGCTGAACACAAATAATGCTCCGGTCTTTTGGGTTACGCACAACCTCAAAAAAAGAGTTGATGCCTTTTTCGGATCGCTGGATGCATATAACGCTATCCCTCGCAGCTGGAAAAAATTTCCGTTATTGTGCAAAAATCAAAACCCTGAAACCGGCGCTGAGTTAGATTACGCGGCATTGAAAGACGAAGCATCGCTCGCAGCAAACAATATGCTTTTAAATCACGGCTATGATGAAACAAAGAAGCCGGATGAACTTGATATTGAAGATATGCAGCAGGCAGCGACTTTCCGGGGCGGCAAGTGCAATAGTACAACGATGACTCGCGGCGATATGTACCGTCCGCTGCAATGGCAGTGCCATAATGGTCATCATTTTTCGGCGACTCCGTATTTGGTGCTTAAAACAGGGCATTGGTGTCCGGAATGCTGCAGCGTACCGCCGTGGAATTTCGGAGAGCTTGCAAAACACATTCCGTTTTATGCGCAGGTATGGTACGACGACCATACGAGTGATGAAACGGAATCATATTCGGCAGAGGATACCCGCGATATATCCGCCTACGAAGCAGGTTCCTCTAATACACAAAGGGGATAATGCGCTTCGGTTTATAGCGGGCAAATTCGTCGGGGAAGTCTTGCGCATATTTTTTATACAATGCATGAGACCGCGGTACCAAGTTGCAAGCCGTCCAAAATAAAAACAGGAAACCGGCGGATGACCATGTTAAAACGGCGAAGCCGAGCCATTCCACCAATTCACCGAAGTAGTTTGCGCTGGTAACGTAGCGGTACATCCCCTTATACGGATAGTAATGCTTGCTGTCTCCATTTGATCTCAGTGAACGGATATAGGAATCAGATTGTATATTGATAAACATACCGGCACAAAATAATGCAGCGCCAACGATAAAACGGGGATCGGCAAACCAGCGCACGCTATACATCTCTGCAGGAGAAAAATAAAAAATCCATAAACCGATTAAAAACGCATTGACCGTATTAAAGAGCATCCCCATGGATACTATACTGAGCGGCATTTTACTGTTTCCCTTGAGCAGCATCGGGAAAATCAGCGTGCGCTGAATATAGTGGGCAAAGAAAAAAGACACGAGCGCTATCCGTACCGGTTTGTGTGCATAGTCGAGTATGCATAGTAAAGAGATCATAACGATAAGGGTGGGACACTCCATCAGCATCCATGCGGCTTTATTGTTAAAACTAAAGCCCCATTTTTTATCGATCAGCTTTCCGTACCCCGCCGGAATAAAATACAAGGTAAAAAAGCATATCAATCCCAAAACGAGCATGACAATTTCAATGGTACAATATATAGAATACAACATGGGTATCAGTATCACCGGTTTTTCTCTTTTAATCAACTATCACTTTTGAAAATATACGACGTATCTAATCGAATTTTTTTCAGATGCACTGAGGTGTTAGTATGCGAACTATCCGTTTTGTAAAAAAAGTATATATTTGTAGCAACGTAATTGGGTGATTTTTAATGACAGGGTATCTCTCAAAGCGTCTGTTTTTAGAGGTTTTCTACGATGAAAAGGTATTAATTTGATTGTAACAAATAATAACTTAATTCCCGCTCCCGATATATTTGTAGAAGGAGATTATTATAGCGTTCTCTTACAGGCGAGAAACTTAGTGTACGAGGGGCACGAACTGTTAGTGCATCCTTTATTTGCAAGCATCCGTATGTTGCTAAGTCCCGTAAAAACATTAATATTATCGGATATAAAAAAATCAATGAAAAAAAATGAAAATTCTTTAATCATAATAGGAGAAGCCATTCTAAAATATAAAAACCTTACTAAAAACAGAACATGTGATTTCGAACATATTGATGATTATAGAATACTCGATTTACAGTTGTTTAATCATGCTCAAAGCGAGCTGGGAATGTCCCAAAAGTCGGTTGCTTTCGAGACAGACCTAATTTTATAGATGGAGGTGCGGTACATGAAATTACAGCTGGGGGATATCAAAATAGCTGATATCAAATTGGCCGATAAAACGCAGATTAAAGATCACATTTTATATGTGAATCCTGATGATCTTAAAACCGAACTTTTAAAAGATTCGAGAATTAAAGACATCAAAATCGATATTGCGCGACCCGGTGATAAAACAAGGATTATTCCGGTAAAAGATGTTATTGAACCGCGGGTCAAAATTGAAGGCGGTCAATCGGGTTTTCCGGGGCTTACTGCTAAAATGTCGCAGCAGGGATCGGGTTTTGTGAAGTGTCTTAAAGGCGCCGCCGTAGTTACCATAGGTGACATGGTCGGTTTCCAAGAAGGGGTTATTGATATGTGGGGCGAATGTGCCAAATACACACCTTTTTCAAAAACCTTCAATTTGGTTGTAGACATTTCGGTTGTTGAAGGGCTTAATCCCCATACCCATGAAGAGGTTGTAAGGATTGCAGGTTTAAAGGCTTCCGAAATAGTAGGCAAGGCGGGAATTGACATTGAATGCGATGAAATTACGCACTATGATTTAGGGAACCTGAAAGAAGAAACTGAAAAATATCCCAATCTCCCCAAAATTGTTTATGTTGAGATGCTTATCAGCCAAGGTTTGTTACACGACAGTTATATTTACGGCGTCAATACTTCGCAAATTCTTCCCACGCTTATGCATCCGAATGAAGAACTCGACAATGCCGTCATTTCGGGTAACTGTGTTGCAGCATGCGATAAGATTACAACGTATCAGCATCAAAACAATTCCGTAATCCTTGATCTATACAAAGAACACGGAAAAACCATTAATTTTTTAGGTGTTATTCCCATGCCTGAATTAACCACGCTTGAAGGAAAAGTACGGACATGTGATTTTACCGCAAAATTGATCAGCAGTTTAGGTGCGGACGGTGTGATTGTTTCCGAAGAGGGATACGGCAATCCCGATTCCGATTTGGTTATGATTTGCGCACGATGCGAAAAGAACGGCATTAAAACGGTTTTAATAACCGATGAATGTGCCGGTTGGGACGGTATGAGCCAACCCCTTGCCGACACTGCGCCTGAAGCCGTAGCGGTAATTTCCACAGGCAATGTGAGCCATGTACTCAACCTGGAAGCTGCGGATAAGGTCATCGGTAATGACAAGGCTGTACAAACAGTAGCCGGCGGCTGGGAAGGATGTATAGGGAAAGACGGTTCTATGAAAGTGGAACTTAATGCCGTAATCGCTGCAACAAGCGAAATAGGCTACCATACCGTTTCGGTAGAGGCTATGTAGGAGGTGATAAGACAATGAAAAAGGTGATTTGTTATATAAACCAATTTTTCGGGCAAATCGGCGGTGAAGAAAAAGCGGGGATTGCTCCCGAATATCGGGAAGGCGCTGTCGGTTCCGCATTAGGCCTTGATGGGAACTTAAAACCGGAAGCGCAGGTAATCGGTACTATCATTTGCGGCGATAACTATTTTAATGAGCATACAAAAGAAGCGCTGGCATTTATAGAAAACATCCTCGAAACACAAAAACCCGATTTGGTTATCGCGGGACCGGCCTTTAATGCAGGCCGTTACGGTATGGCTTGCGCAGGGGTGATTGAACTGGTAACCCAAAAAGGTATCCCTGCTTTAACCGCAATGTACCCTGAAAATCCCGGCGTAGATGCAATAAAAGGAGCTGCGCTCATTGTGGAAACAAGCGATACGGCAGGCG
>CAJPTT010000176.1 GCA_905373565.1 uncultured Treponema sp.
ACTCATCCGGTGGCGGGGGAAGGCCCCGAAGAGCTGTCCCGCCTGACCAACTCCGTTGAGGTGATGGTAGTCGGCGAGGGACCGGGCGCGGACGAAGATCGGCAGGGCAGACCCTTTGTCGGCAGGGCGGGGCAGCTCCTCGACAAGATGCTGGAGGCTATTCAGCTTTCGCGTAAGACCAACTGCTATATCACCAATGTGGTTAAATGCCGTCCGCCACAGAACCGCGACCCTGCGCCGGAGGAACGGAGCTGCTGCGCCGCCTTTTTGGATGCGCAAATACGGCTGCTCCGCCCTAAGATGATTCTGGTGATGGGGCGCATTGCCGCGCAGCATTTGCTGCAAACCTCCGACGGTATCGGAAAGCTGCGGGGGCGTTTCTTCGACTATCAGGGGATACCGCTGATGCCGACCTATCATCCGAGCGCGCTGCTGAGGGACGAAAGCCTCAAACGTCCCGCATGGGAAGACCTCAAGCGGTTTCGCGCCCGTCTGCACGAACTTCAGGCGCAGGGCTAATCTATGGCGCAGTGGCTTGAGCTTGTCTTTAAGCTTCCTTTATATCAATCGTTTTTTTACCGGAATACCGCCGCAGTACCGAAACGTTCGGCTAAAACAGCGGCGGAGGAAAATAGGAATGGCATCGCTTTAAGTGCCGCCGCTGCGGAGGGGCAACAATCCTTAGCCGGCAGACGGGCGGCGGTTCGATTCGGCTCGCGCAAGCTCGTCGGTTTTATTGTTGCGGAATATGAAACGCTGCCTAAGAGCTGCCCTTTTGCCGAAGCCGACATAAAGCCGATCGACCGCATCATCGATGCGGAACCGCTTTTTACCGATGAACAGGCGGCGCTCGCCCGCTGGATGTCCCGCTTTTATATCTGCGCCGAGGGGATTGCGCTTTCCGCAATGCTGCCTTCCGGTAAACGCGAAGCGGGTGAGCTGAATACCGACGGGATTGAATTCGCCGGAGCTGATTTTTCCGCTTCGGCGCTTACGCTTTCCGATGAACAGCGTTCCGCCGTAGAAGCAATTTCCGGCTGCGCAGGCGGCGAGTTCTTTTATGTGTACGGCATCACCGGTTCCGGTAAAACCGAGGTCTTTTTACAGGCTGCCTCGCGTGCGCTTGCTGCCGGAAAATCGGTTATCTATCTTGTACCCGAAATCACGCTGAGCCATCAGGTTGCGGAAACCGTTAAAAAGCGTTTCGGCGACCGCTGCGCGGTGCTCCATTCGGGACTAACCGGCAGCAAGCGGCTTGCGGAATGGCGGCGTATTGCACGGGGCGAGGCGCGGATTGTCGTCGGGGTACGCAGCGCCATATTCGCCCCCGTCCGCGAGCTTGGGCTCATCATCATCGACGAGGAACACGACGGTTCGTATAAATCGGGCTTTGCGCCCCGCTACCACGCGCGGCAGGTTGCGATGTACCTCTGCAAAAAACACGGCTGCCCGCTGGTGATGGGTTCGGCAACGCCGTCGGTAGAGGCATGGCATTTGATGAAAACCGGCGCAATCCGCACCCTGCGGTTGAGCGAGCGGCTTTCCGGCGGCGCGCTGCCCCATATCCGCATCGAATCGCTGTTGCATACGGCCGGAGCGTTAAGCGCTGCGCTTATCGATGAAATGCGCCGCACCAAAACCCAAGGAAAACAGACCATTCTCTTTTTGAATCGCCGCGGTTTTTCCCATTTCTTTAAGTGTAAGAACTGCGGACACGAGCTCTTGTGTAAAAATTGTTCGGTACCGCTCACCTTTCATAAAAGCGAGGGGCTGATGAAGTGCCACTACTGCGGCTGGACGGCAAAGCCGCCGAGCGCCTGCCCCGAATGCGGCTCCATCGAGGCGGGCTACACGAGCATCGGTACGGAATATATTGAAGAACAGGTACGGAAAACCTTCCCCGACTGCACCGTTCAGCGTATCGATACCGATGTGCTGCAAAAAAACAAGCAGGCTGTTCAGATCTTAAATAACTTTCGGGACGGCGCTGTCGATATTTTGCTCGGCACGCAGATGATTGCCAAAGGCTTAAACTTTCCCGGTGTGCGGCTTGTCGGAATTGCGCTTGCCGACACCGGCTTGCAGATGCCCGATTTTAGAGCCGCCGAGCGCACTTTTTCGCTCATCATGCAGGTAGCGGGCAGGGCAGGGCGGTATGTTCCGGACGGGGAGGTTATCATTCAAACCTATAATCCCTATCACCCTGCAATTGTCTGTGCGCAGCACAACGATGTGGAAGGTTTTTATACGCAGGAGCTGCAGCAGCGGCAGGCGTTGGAATTTCCTCCTTTTGCCCGCCTTATCCGGCTGGTGTTCCGCAGTAAAGATCAACACAAAGCGGAAGAAGCCGCTTTCGGCGCGCGGGAGCTTTTACCGCGGCTGTTTCCGCCTGATGCTGCGGAAGGCATAGAAATACTCGGCCCGTCCGACTGTATGCTTTCGCTCGTGGCGGGGAATCACCGGATGCAGCTGCTGTTGCGCGCCGAAACGCTTGCACCGATGCAAAAAGCCGTCTACCGGTTTATCACCGAATACAAAGCGGCTGCCGGTGTGTATATCGAAACGGATGTCGATCCGGTCGGTTTATTGTAAAATATGCGGAAACGAATCGATCTGTTCTGAAACGGAAGTTTCCGAACAGGTTTAACGTTTCCTGCAAAATTTTTTATAGGAGTATTATGATGAAACTTAACAGAATTATTGTGTTATGCTGTATCATATGCTTTGTTTCATGTCGTCATACTAATGAAACGACTTCGGTTCAATTTGATATTGAGTTCCCGCAAACGGATAAAAGCTACTATAATGATGAATCTATTTTATTCCGGCTTGATAGGGTTGTTGATCCGGTAACATGGTTTTCTTCTATCGATGGTGAGTTGGGTACAAAATATGAAATGGCGACAAATTTAACTGCCGGAACTCATACGATAACGGCTCGCAGCGGTACGGAAGAAAAGACAATAACAATCACCGTATCCCCGCATTCCGGATCGGATGGATCGGTTTCGCAGTTTCGTATACGGCATCTCCCCTATACCTGCCGTCTTACGGATGCGAATGTTCTTCCCTATATTACAGCTCTTAACGGCACGGCTCGCAATTTGTATATAGGACAGCAGCTTTCCTCTGAATCGTATCGAGCGGTTCTTGGTGATAGAGAAGATTTTGATAAACGTAAACTGTTCAGATGCGGTAATGATATTGATGTGTTGAAACTGAACATTCCTCAGCCTACCGTATTTCGGCGGAATCTTCTTGCTGCCGGAAGTTCCAATGAAAAAGAGTTTTTTATCATTAATACGGAAGATGGGCGCTTAGATCATACACATAAGCTTCCTTTTAAACGTCATCATACTACGGAGTCAATTGAAGTGTGGATTCCAAAGGATAGTTCTTCGGAAGAAATAGACGCCGTTGATAAATGCATTAAAGAATTGGAGAATCGTATTCTTATTCGGGTTACGGAAATTTGGGGCAAAGCAGCGGATATCAATCAAGATAATAAGATTGCTATTGTTTTTTCACGGACAATTAATAAACAAAGAAAAGCATTCGGTTTTTTCTATTCGGCTGATTTCTTCCAAAACAATACCGACAGGAATTCGCCGAATTATAATCCGGCAAGCAATGAAGCCGATATCGTCTATGCCGCTATTCCTTCAGAGGATTCTCAAAACGACTATTTTTATAAGGTGATTGCTTCTACTGTCGGACATGAACTTACTCATGCAATAACGTTTACAAATAAAACGTATAATCGTATCAAAGAAGGCAAGCAGGCAGCGCGGCCGGAAGTTTTTCTTGACGAAGGCTTAAGCCATCTTTGCGAAAATCTTATCGGCGACAGTCTCAGCAGCCGGAATATCTATTTTTTTTATAGATTCCTCAACAATACGATACGGGCATCTTTTTGCAAAGCGGATATAGACGGTGAAGAAGATACTCCCGAACAGCGCGGTGCTATGACACTGTTTTTGTCATGGTGTTTTTGGGAAAAGGGAGGTATGAACTGGGACACGACGAATGCCGTGCATGTGATCGATAAGGGGGGCATTACATTCCTAAGGAAGCTTACTGCTTCTCCGTATACGGGCTGGGAGGCAATAGGAGATGCTTTTGGAGGTATTTCAACCGATGAGCTCTTTTTAAAAATGCTGGATAGTTTACGAAAAAAGTGTGTACAAAGTGCCGTTATCCCGTACAAAAAAGATAAGCTTACCGGTGAACCGGCCGAATTTTTGCCGTGCATGGGAGAATTGGAATGCGAAGGAAATCCATTAACCATAGGCTTACCCAAACCGATACTTACCGGAACCCACGCAATACGAAAACTGCTCCCCTATAGCTTTGCTTTTATTGACCGCAGTGTATTAACCGGCGAAGAAAATCCGGTAAAGCTTGCTGTGGACGGTACGGATATAGCCGGTACGGTGCTGTTCCGCTTTGTTAAATAAATAGGAGGAGATAAGGAATCACTATGTTTAAAACACAGCCTTTTGTTTCCGAAAAGGTCTGGGGATATGAGCGGTGGATTGTTTCCGTTCATCCGGCGGGGCAGTCTCTCGTAGATGATGCAACGCCGCAGATAGGCGGGAAACCGCTTAATGCGATCGTCGGCGTTTCGTATCCGCTTTTGATTAAAATCATTCAGGCAAATGAGACGCTTTCGGTTCAGGTGCATCCCGATGATGATTATGCCCGCCTCCATGAACACAGCGCCGGTAAAACCGAATGTTGGTATGTGCTCGATGCGGTACCCGACGCAAAGATTATTTACGGATTGCAGAAAGATTACAGCCGAAGTGAGCTGGAAACGGCTATTCGGGATAATACGCTCGAGCGCTGTCTCCGCTCCGTTCCCGTCTCGAAGGGGGACTTTATCTTTATCCCTGCCGGAACCGTCCATGCGATACAGGGCGGCTTGCGGCTTTTAGAGGTGCAGCAGTCAAGCGATATAACCTACCGGCTCTATGACTGGGGGCGACTCCGTGAGGTGCATATACAAAAAGGACTTGATGTATTGCGGTATCTGCCTAAGTCTACACTGACGCCGGAACATCCTTTTAGCGGAAAATCGGTGTGTCCGTATTTCAGGCTTGAAAAAAAAGATTTTCCCGTTGCGGGGACTATTTCATTTTCAGCATTTGATACCCCTGCTGCAAAAACCGGATGGTGCAGCCTCTTTATCATCGCCGGAAGCGGGACACTTGAAATTGCGGAAAACGGCATACTTGAAACTGCCGGAGCTCCTGCTTTGCAGGTAAAAACCGAGGACTGTATTATGGTGCGGCGGGAAGCTGCCGTTTCGGTTATTCCAAATCAAGGCTCGCCGCTTTCGATTATGCTGATGGGGTAACCGCATTAAACTCTGGTCGAATAGTATCAATTTTTCCGCGGGGTTACTAAGAAAACGGCCTGATGCATTTACCCCGATAAAACAATAAACCTGTTCGGAAACTTCCGTTTCTGAACAGGTTACCTTGAAATGCGATGTTCTAAATCGTGCTATTTGTGCGATTTAGAACTCGTCGACCTGTTCGACAACGAAGTTATCGAACAGGTCT
>CAJPTT010000177.1 GCA_905373565.1 uncultured Treponema sp.
ATATTATATATACTTTTATCTTTATGGCTGCTGCACCCGCATTCGCCCAGAATTTCACTTCTGCACAAAAGAAAGTAAGGGATTCTGTTGTTTCGATTTTCTGTAAGGATTTAGAAGGAAATATTTCAACAGGAACCGGTTTTTTTATTTCAGAAGATGGACTTCTTTTAACTTGTGCCCATGTGGTAAAGGGTGCAATCGATATTCGCATAGCTTCGGAATCAATAGGCAGTGTTAATGAGGCAACTATTATTTCTGCGTTATGGGATACAAATTCAAATACCAGCGACATAGCGTTATTAAAAGTAATGGGGACGGGAACATTTACGCCGGTAAAACTCGGCGACACCAGTGCGTTCTCTGCTAAGGAAAATACCGGCATGGAAATCGGTGTGCTTGGTTATCCCCGAGCCCTAGACCTTGCCCAGTTTGGAACGCTTTCGATGTCCGGCAATAAGGGAAATATTACAGCCCTGCAGGGCAGCAATCTCCAAACAATCATACAGCATGATGCCGCCACCAATCCGGGAAATTCCGGCGGCCCGATTTTTGATATGCATGGTGCGGTTATCGGTATTGTGAATGCAAAACTGCGTGAAGCGGAAGGTATTAACTTTGCCATCAATATTCAGGCGGCAAAAAAACTGATTGCCGATTTGGATCCCGCGGCCGGTATCGATATAAAAAATACGGAACAGTTTTCATCATTTTTAAAAAAAGTAGCAAAAACAGTCAACAAAACAACCTTGTCTCTTGCGACACGTCCGACAAAAGCGATATGTCTTATCAAAGAAACGCAGTATGTAAATGTATCGCCATGCAAATTCCATTTGTATCCAGGCGACTACACTCTCGTTATTATGAAAGACGGCTATAAAACCGAAGAACGGATTATTACCGTAGAGGAAAACAAGGCAAACGATTTTATACCGGATCTTGTGCCGGAAAATAAAAATGAGCCGGTTAAGTCAAATAAAACATCAATGTCAAGCGATAAAACGTACGCTCAATTTCTTCCTAAGCAAACGGGTACCTTCGAAATAACCAGCGCGAAAAAAGGAAAGGTGTTTTATCTGCACATAAAGGCCTTTTATGAGGCTATAACGAGCGACAGCAGTCTGTATATTTCTTACCAAATGGTGCTCGATAGTCTAAAAGAATGGATTTTCAAAGAAGGGGATCGTGAAATGTGGAAACAGTTGTATGAGATGTGTTCATCAAAGCTTAATACACCGTGTTCGATTACGGTACCTGTGGGAGAATACATTGTATGGCTCGAGGATGATAAACTGCTTACGTATCGAATCGTTACCCTAAAACAGAACGAAACTCAAAAGCTCTATTTTGACAACGGCCCCAGAACCGTACGGGTATACACACAACAGGAGGGGGTTTCTATTTATAATAGTTCGGGAAACCTTGTCGGTGAAACAAAGCTGCAAGAAAGCAGCGAGCGTCCCTTTATGGAATTTACGGCTTATGGCTCCTTTACGTCGTATAAAATTACGGCAAAGAAAGAGGGTTTTTATTCGGATACTAAGTATATTTCAATCGCCAATCCTGATATGTGTGAAGTGAGCTTTGCTCTGAAAAAAGATCCCCGCCCCAAAACTTTCTCTCGTAACTACCCGCGCGGTATTTTTAGCTTCGGAGTTATGCTGAATGGGGATAAGGCCTTTAAAAATGTATATAAAACAGCCTTAGGCGGCGGTTTTCATTATTTAAGCGGCAGCGGCTCTTCTTTTTTTAGCTGGCGGTGGTTTTACGGAATAAATGCCTATGCAGGTTCTACGGTAATTTCAAAAGCGGCTCCGGCCTATATGGATTCCGGAACGGTTGTCTTTGCCAACAGCGGTTTGGGAGGCGGCGTCAATATGGCGATAAACCGTTTTTCGCTTTATTTGGGACTGGCTTATGATATGGCTTTTTTGTATGAAAAAGTCGCGCTTAAAGATAAAAATGCGTACCGCAACTTCTCTTATTCGCTCGTCGGTTTTGAAGCCGATGCGTTCGCTCAAGTGATGATAACCCATACCGTAGGGATAACGCTGTTGTATAAGTACCACTACAATCCGACGCTTCTGCAAAGCATGTTAAACAGGTATGGGTATGTAAGCGACATCGGCGGCCATGCAGTGGGTATCGGTGTGAGATTTTAGGACATAAGGATGTCCTAAAAGCAGGGGGCTTTTGGGACGTTCCGTTCTCTTTTAATTTTTGGAGGTATAAAGATGAAAATATTACAGATGCTAAAAAAAGCAGGCGGCATAGCGGCGCTGGCCATAGTGTTGGAATCATGCAGCAATGCGTTACCGCCCTTTGCGCTAACAAAGGGTATTACAGAAAACCGGCAAAACGACAGTATATCCGGTGGAAATAACAATAATTCGACAAATAACACTAACTCTTCAGATGAAAAAGACAAACCTGATCTTGTAGCAGTCAGCCTTGAACCGGGGATCGGAATGCCGGTAGCAGGAAAGTGGGAGGTATGGGAAGCCGAAACCTACGAAAACGGTGTTATTGCTACAATAAAAAATAAAGGTGACGCCGACATTGCCACCTTGTTTAAGGTCGGCGTGTATGCACGATATAATAATTCGGATGTATATAGTTATTCCAATAAAATTGGCGAGGTTGAGGTTACCGGTTTAAAGGCGGGGGAGACAAAAAAAATATCGATAACTATCAGTATCCCAAATAATAGCTCCATCGGAACAAACAACTACATCGGCCTTTGGGTTGACAATGGACAAAATATTAAGGAAAGCGATGAAGACAATAATAAGGGCGGTTATGATAAGGCAGTAAATGAGTATCAGCTGGGTGGGGAAGCACTCCATCTTCTGCATATCCACGAAAACCGGCCGGATATTGTGGCGCTTAGCTTTAGGCCTCCTTCTTCTCTAAAGATGGGCGTTCCTAACAGCGCATCCGTTACGATTAAAAACACCGGACACCGCGATGCCTTAGGTCTTTTTAAAGTTGGTGTCTATATGCGGTATAATAATCAAGATGTGTATCGTTATTCCAATAAAATTGGCGAGATTGAAGTTACCAATTTAAAAGCTGGCGAAACAAAACATCTAACAATTCCCCTTTTGCTTAAAGATAGCTACGCTTTCAATCAATACTGGTATATCGGGGTGTGGGTTGATAGCGACGGTAATATTAACGAAATGGATCGTGAACGTAAAGGAGACGGTGATTACAATAAAGGAGGCTATAACGGCAATACCAATAGTTATGAACCTGGTGCTTTACTGAAAACAGTATATTACAGCAACTAGGGCGTAGAATAAATGCCGGCGGTTCGCCGACATCATCGGCTTTTCTACACAACAGCTTGTGCGTGTGGAGTGTGCGGCAGCTTACCTTCGGCAGTTGATGCTGCTGCCTGACGGTAAACGCCGGATAGTAACGGAGGTTAAGATGAAACGAAGAAGATTAGTTTCAATGGTTGGACTGATACTTATGATTATCGGGACAGTATTTATGACAAGCGGATGTTTGATGAGACGTGCCTTGAGAGGGTACAGCTTGTTCGCAAAACAAGATACGTCGGTAACATGGCAAATGGAAACACTTAACTGGTCATGGAAGTATCTTCAGCGGCCGCGTGATAAAGTAAAAAAATTAAGTAATTGGTCAAAATTAGTTGCTTCAATTTGTATGTATGCGGATAGAAACGGTGCCGACTATAAGGTATGGTATAAGTTTACCGCACCTGAGAAACCCGGAGAAGTATATTATGCAATGAAAACGTTAACTTCAAAAGGTGCTCTTTGGTGGGCAGTCTATCAAGATATTGAAGGGCTTGAACAAACTGAGCCCGCTGAATCAACTGAACCTATTGAACCCTCTGAATCCGCTAAACCAACTGAACAGTAAGTTTGAAAATTATGCAGGGCGGGCCGGGTATGTCGAAAAAGTAACCAACTTTTGAGACATCCCCGCGATATTGCATGAACCCACTGAAATCCTGTCAGCAGAAGCGATGCTATGGTAATTTGCAACGTCCATGTTGCAAATTACCTTGCGAGGTTCACAAAAATACGATTTTTGTGAAACGTCGTTTATGCTCTAGCCATCCGCCCTCCGTGGCGGGGATACCACCGTATATTTTCAAAAGGTGTGCAGCAGCTCATTATACGGGCGTATTTCGATAGCCGATTGCGGTACTTCTAAAGCGGCAAGCAGGGTATCGAAAATAATCTGTGCATTGCGGATATGCCGTTCGGAAGCGGCTGTATCGGAACCTTCATCACTATAGAGAACTTCGATTTCCAAGAAATGCCCGATCGGATGGATGAAGGATAGCTCCGCCGAAATGGAATAGGTGTCTTCGAGTATGTCCGCCGGAAATAAGCTTGAGTGCGGAACAAAAACTTTCGTATCCTTTTGTTTTTTCGCTGTGCAGTGTATACCGAGGCTTTCGAGCATTTCGGTAAATACCGGTACGGCCGCGGCTGCAAGTTCAAATTCGAGTTCGCGGTTGGTTTCTATCGTACCGGTATAGTGTTTTTGCTTATGCGTTACCAGAACTCTTTCCTTATCCGCAATGCACTCGCGCCGCACTCGTAGCGTCTTTTCTCCGATCGTCCGGTATTGGTCGGTCTTGACACAGTGGAATGAAAAATCTGCGATGCGGGATAGCAGCGCTTCGGTTTTTTCGGGATGCTCAAGATGCGCTTTTATTTCGATTTCGTGCATACGCAATATGTGCCGATATGGAAGGCGGTTTGTTCTTACGCTCGTTAGGTGATATCGGTGCCTGCGGGTACCGGTGTTTCGGGTTTGAGCAAAACGCAGATTGATGAATCTTCGGATTCCGCACAGAGCAGCATACCTTCGGAAACATGCCCGCGCATTTTAGCGGGTTTGAGATTTGCAAGCACGATAATCTCTTTGCCGACCAATTCTTCGGCAGTGTAGTAGTCTACTAAACTCGAAACGATTTGGCGCGGCTTTTCTTCGCCGAGGTCTACCTGTAAAATGTAGAGCTTTTCCGCATTTTCAGCTTTTACACATTCCAAAACCTTGCCGGTTTTCAGCTGCAGTTTTGCAAAATCATCATAGGTAATTATTTCAGTTGCTTTTTCATCCATAATATTGCCAGTATATGAGAAAGAGACGAAAACTACAAGTCCTGCTGCGGCTGTCTTACGAGAACTTACATACGGCCTTTAAAGTCTAAGCCGAGCAGGTAGGTTTCGAAGCTGCTGCTGCGGCATGCTTCGGGCTTAAAAGCTCGGGCGGTTTTAAATAATTTTCGCATTTGCTGCAGGTACTGCTGTTCGCTGCCGCCTTGAAAGATTTTAACAACAAAGCTGCCGTGATTTTCAAGCTGTGTTTCGGCATAGTAAAGCGCCATATCGACAAGGGCGGCGGAGCGGGCGGTATCGACGATTTTATTACCGGTGGTTGCAGGCGCCGCGTCGCAGATAACGGAACGGTAGGGGCCGCAGTTTTTTACCGCAGCAGCCATGGCCGCCGCTGTCAGATCTCCTTGGAAAAACGAAAGCCGCGAATCCCGTATCGATTC
>CAJPTT010000178.1 GCA_905373565.1 uncultured Treponema sp.
CAAGTATGGATTTTTAAAGATGCTTTCTCCTCTATTTTTTTTGCCGTACCGAATAGCCGTTAAAGTCCTTGCCGAGTATCAACGTAAAGTCGACATTCGTTTCACTGCCGGAATGGTCGTCTCCGATTTGGGCGGATTCGATATTTTCACAACGGACAACCTGCCCGACAATCTTTGCCACCGCCTCGTTCCCGATTCTATCGATTAAAACCGTATGCTCCACTCCCGTTTGCGCCGCATCCAACGTTGTACCTTCTTTTGAAGCAAGCGCCGCAAGCGTCTGTCCGATAATTTCCTTTATCTGCTGACCATCACGGAACGGAAAGAGCAATTCTTTTGAGTCGACGATACGTACGGCGCCGGTTAAACGCTGAGGCACCAACCGCTCCGAATCGATTTTGCAGAGATATTCCAACAGCTGCTTTAAATTTCCACCGGTAACATTGCCGTGCAGCAGCGGGCTGAACACTTTAAACTGTTCTTTTTCGAGCATTTCGGGATGCTCATATAAACTGCGCAGAAGGGCCAATACCGCTTTTTGCTTACGGGTTACCGCTTCACCTTCGGCATCCGCCTCATCTTCATACAAGAGATAGTCGCGCACCTTATCGCCGTCTAACAGCACCGAACCGGAGGGAAGCAAAATCTTTCCGTATTCTTCGGAATCGATATCGACGGAAGAAGGGATAAAAACCGAAATACCGCCGAGCAAATCCGTCAAATGCATAAAGTCGGTCAACGAACAGACAATATAGAACGGAATGTCAACACCGGTCAGTTTTTCAATTTCTTCTTTATAAACCGCCGCGCCCTTTTCCGTATAGAGCGAACCGATGCCGCCGGTACGCCCAAGCTGAGGCAAAATCAATCCGATATTCGCAGGGATATCGAACATTGCAGCGCGCCGTGTTTGCGAATAGTGAGCGATAACATTCGTAGAAATAGGGACATTATCATTTTCAATGACAAACAGTACCTTGAGCACATTATCCTCGGAAAGGGACGTGCTGATAGGGTCGACATTGAGATTCCGTGCCACAATCACCCCCGAAGGAATGAGCATCGCTAAGATGAGCAATAAAAAGATGATGTTTTTTCCCTCTTTCAATTCCTTGCCTCCCGATGGGTCGTTTTCGTCTGCCTCTCTTTTAAAAACCGATATATTTTATACGTACACGCCTGCACTGTTTGTCCTTTTGACTCCACAAAGCCGATAACCTCTTTCAGCACTTCAAGAAAAAGCTCATCAAGCGTCAGCTTCTCAACCTTTTCCCGTAAGTAATCGCAATTTTTCCGGCCGGGTTCGATTTTATCCGCAATATAGATGATCCGCCCCAACGCATCAAACTTCGCAGAAGCAGATGTATGATAGCGTACCGCATTTAAAAGCGATTTTTTATGGATTCCGTAATGCTCCTGCAATAACACCGCTGCAGCCCGTCCGTGCAGCAGCTCGGAATTTGCCGCTTCGTCGGGCGTAACAGGCTGCCCATCCGTCCGTACCGTGCGGAGTAGAAAGTCGATAGGTTTTTCTTTGCACATATCGTGGGAAATACCGGCGAGATAACAAAGCCGCTGCAGCCTGTGTCCGAAACCATACCGGCGGGCAAGTTCTTCCGCATAAGAGGCAACCCTGCATGAATGTTCATAGCGGTAATCGGAAAGATTGGCTCGTGCATACCTGTCCAATACTGTGATGAGTTTTTCAATACGGATATCATTCATAGAGGTTATGTTCTTTAATATACGAGTATACGGCTGAAGGTACAAGATAGCGCCAGCTCTTTTTTTCTTGTATGGCTGCCCGTATTCCGCTTGAAGACACCGGCAGCAGGGCATTATCTACTCTCAAATGAGAAACCTTGCCAACGGTGCCGGCTTGTTCCATCGAATACCGGTCGATAATGCGGTTCCCTACTATTATATCGGCATAATCGGGTATGTGTTCCGCTTCACGCCAGCCGCTAAAACCTTCCAGTAAATCATCGCCGATAATCAACCCGATTTTTCCTTCACACTGAGGAAATTTTTTCTTTAGAAATTTTAACGTATCGATGGTATACGAAACGCCTTGCCGCCGTATCTCGCAGGGTTCACAGTAGAAAGCCGGATTATCGGCGATGGCGAGTTTCACCATTGCGAGTCTGTCGTCAGCAGTGCAGCCGGAGTGTCCGTCTTTAAAGGGGGATAAGAACGCGGGAACAAAGGCTACGGTGTCGTATCCGTAACGGAGAGAAACCGCATCGGCAAGCATCAAATGGCCGATATGAATAGGATTGTAAGATCCGCCCAATACGGCGAGCCTCATTTTTTACCCTTCCGCTTGCGGCTTAAACTCACCGTTGCGCCGAAGCCTTCCTGCTGCACATACACGGGGTCTTCCAGCTCCGCATACATAAAGCTATTGTCTGCCGCAGCCGGCACGATAGTCTTTTGCACACCGCCCGCGGCGTTAAAATGCTTGCTTCCGGCAGCGCTATCGTTAAAACCGCTGCCAACAGCGCTATCGAAATCGAACATACTGCCTGCAGCCATATCTGCCGATAAACCTTCGGTCGTTAAGTCATCACCGGATACTGCATTATCGAACACAGTGGTGCCGAATGCGGTGCTGCCTGCCGATGTTTCAGAACTCTTATCCGCATCCGCGGCGGCAAGCTCTTCCACCAGCGTAACAAACGCATCGCGGACTTCGTCCAATCCCCAGCGGTTAAACACCGAAATACCGAGTACGGGCACATCGGAAAGTTTTTCCCGCAGGGTTTTGAGCCGCTCTTTTGTTCCCTCAAGGTCGAGCTTGGTTGCGATAATAACCCGTTTTTTTGCAGCCAATTCTTCCGAATAGGCTGCAAGCTCTCCGCAGAGGGTATCATACGCGGTTAAATAATTCTCATCGGAAAGGTCAATCAAAAAGGCCAGCCCCGCCGTCCGCGAAATATGCTTTAAGAACCTGATACCGAGTCCGACTCCCTCCGAAGCGCCCTCCAATATCCCCGGTATATCCGCAATGATAATATCTTGTTCCTCATCGATACGGAGTACGCCGAGGTTCGGTATTTTGGTAGTAAACGGATAGGGCGCAATCTTAGGGCGGGCATTGGTAAAGTAATCCAACAGAGAGGACTTACCGGCATTGGGAAAACCGACAAGTCCGATATCGGCGATGATATTCAGCTCAATTTTAAGCCGGCGGGTTTTGCCCTCCTGTCCCGGCAAAGCAGTGCGCGGCGCTTGATTGGTGGAGGTTTTAAAATGACAATTTCCCCAACCGCCGTTACCGCCGGTCAAGAAAGGAATAAGCCCCTCGATCCGATCGCCGAAATCGTAGACAAGCTCACCGGTATCGGCATCTTTAATAATGCAGCCCGGCGGGAGCGGAATAACACAATCGGCGCCTTTTGCACCGAATCGTTTTGAACCTTGCCCATCCAAGCCGTTTTTAGCCCGGAATACCCGCTTATGGCGTAAATGCACAAGCGTGCGCATATTCCGTTTAATCTCAAACAGCACATCGCCGCCGCGCCCGCCGTCGCCGCCTGCAGGGCCGCCCTTAGGCACGTATTTTTCCCGCCGGAACGCGATACAGCCGTTTCCGCCTTTTCCCGATGAAACTTCGATTAAAGCTTCATCCGCAAATTGAATCATCGCCTCGTTTCCTTCTCGAAAAAAAAGCCGGCATTAGAGCCGGCTTACAAAAGGTACCCTCTAAAAAATTCAATTTTCAGAGAGTATCAATATCATTGCGGAATTAACCGCTCGTCCATCCCTACGCTTGCATTACAGATGCTAAATGTCTGCCATTGCGGTGATGATACACAACCGTACCGTCTACAGTTGCAAATAAAGTATCATCTTTGCCGCGGCCGACATTATCGCCCGGATGGATAGGAGTTCCGCGCTGGCGGACTAAAATGGAACCGGCTTTTACCGTCTGTCCGCCGTATACCTTAACGCCCAAATATTTAGGGTTTGAATCTCGTCCGTTTTTTGCACCGCTTCCGCCTCGTTTCCGTGCCATAGTAGCCTCCTCGTATCAGATAAGCATCTGTGTGCTTACCGCTGTATCTTTTTGCATTGAACCGCTTGCGGATATTCTTCCTGTAAAGAAGCTATCCCAAGCCATAAAAACTCCGCTGCATACCGTAATTTTTCACTTTGCGTTTCGTCATAGTTAAGAACCCGAAAGGAAAGCGAGCCGCGCCGTTCCGCACTGACATCAGCTTGCACGGAACCGAGCGCCTGCACAGTCGTCCTTAAAAGGATCGTTACGGCTGCACACACAATATCATGTCCTTTAACGCCGCTGTTCGCATGGCCGGAAGCTTCAACGGAAAGAAGATGTTCCCTTTCATCAAGCTCCAAAAGGACTTGTATCATTCCGCGCTTACACCCCTGTAATCGAATTAACCGTTAAATAGGTGTAGTGCTGGCGATGCCCGATTGTGCGGTGATAATCTTTCTTGCTCTTGTACTTGTATACAATCACCTTCTTATCACGCATACTCTCTTCAACCGTTGCCGAAATTTTCGCGCCCGCAACGTAGGGAGCTCCAACAGACACTTTACCGTCATTGTTAACCAGTAAAACGGTATCGATATCGATAGCCGTTCCCTGCGGTTCGTTGATCTTGTCCACCAGAATCTTGGAACCTTGTTCAGCCTTATACTGCTTGCCTTTATATTCAAAAAGTGCGTACATAAAAACCTCTGTTTACGTTTCTGCGAAAGTATCTATCATCAAATAGGACACATAACTCCGCGTATTTTATAGATTTTTGTATGATGATATATGAACGGGTGCATACCATCAAAACTAAACGGTTGATTTCGGAATATAGCACAAAAACTCTACCGAGGTCAAGATGCAGATTCAGAGCAAACGCATTTCGAGTTTTTGCCTTGCCTGAACGTAGGAAAATCGGTATCATATTCACCATGAAAATTGCAGACGATTGTTTGGTTACGCTTGAGTATACCTTAAAGGATGATGACCAAAAAGTTTTGGATTCATCGGAACAGATGGGACCGCTGGACTATGTCCACGGTTATCGGCAGCTTATCCCCGGTTTGGAAAAAGCGCTTGCAGGACGCGAAGCAGGCGAAAGCTTTTCGCTTACGGTAGCGCCGCAGCAAGCTTACGGCGAAATCGATCCGCGTGCCGTCTTTGAAGTCAGCCGCGCACAATTCCCGCCCGACATGCAGCTGGAAGTCGGTTTAGAATTTGAAGCAAGCGGTCATCATGTGGTAATCGCCGGCATTGACGGCGATATTATTACGCTGGATGCAAACCATCCGCTTGCCGGAAAGACGTTACACTTCGATATAAAGGTTACCGGTGTACGGGATGCTACTCCCGAAGAGCTTGAAGAAGTTCAGCAATCCTTTGTTGCAGGGTGCGGAAGCAGCTGCGGTACGGGAGAAGGCGGCTGCGGCGGATGTTCAGGCTGCCATTAAGCCGGTTACGTTATGAACAAAAAACAGGATGCGCTGGTGCCGGTTTTCGGCGCTTTATGCT
>CAJPTT010000179.1 GCA_905373565.1 uncultured Treponema sp.
GGATTTTATAAAAGCGGGTATTTTAAAAGAAAAAAGCTTTGATGATTGCCGCCATATAGCAACCGCAATTATGACAAAATGTGACATAATTGTCTCATGGAATTTTAAGCATATTGTTAATGATAAAACGATTGACGGTATAAAAAGAATTGGGAACATAAAAAATTTACCGGAAATTAAAATATATTGCCCATCAATGTTGATAGGAGATGAAAATGCAGAAACTAGTGCTAACGAATAATTTTAGCGTGGATGATATCCATAAAATACGGGAGTGGAATTATAGTATGATACAATCGGGTAAAAAAAACATAAACGAAGATATGATATTAAATATAATAAGTACATTTCCAAAGGCAAAATATATTAAATTATCCGACTTTATGAAGGGGAAATAAAACCTCATGCCCGCTTCAAATCAGCCATTGCTATGCAATGCACGTGAGGCGAATAAGGGGTGTTTATATTCCTCGTGAGCGAAATGTTAAAAAAAAATCTCGTTCAATTTATGATAAAAGACGGGCAAGCACATCAGATAAGCCAGTCAAATACCGCAGAATATATAAGCTGGACGACCATTTGAGCCGCAACGCGGCGAAACTCTGGTCGGACTGCTTATATATTCTGCGGGGGTATACTACAAACATCTGATGTGTTTGCTCTGGAGGGAGTTTCGATGAAGCAATTAAAAAACGGACAGCTCGTTGCGATAGGCGCAGCGGTTGTACTCGTTATCTTGGCATTTTTCAGTTTTACCGTTGTTTCGACAACGGATAATGGTGTGGTAACGCGGCTCGGTAAGTACAACCGGACGCTGCAGCCCGGGCTGCAGTTTATTATCCCGATTGTCGAGCGGGTGTATCACATTCCGGTTACAACCGTTCAGAAAGAGGAATTCGGTTTCCGTACGACGATGGCATCAGACCGGAGTCAGTACCGGAATAATATCCTCACCGAATCTTCTATGCTGACCGGCGACCTCAATATCATCAATGTTGAGTGGACGGTACAGTACCGCATTATCGACCCTAAAGCATGGCTCTTTAATGTTGAAGAAGGGGAGCGGATTAATACCGTCCGCGATGTGTCCACTGCGGCAATCAATAGCCTCATCGGCGACCGCGCTATTTTGGATATTATGGGATCGGAACGCGATTCCATTCAGTTTTCTGCAAAGGAGATTATGAACGAAAAGTATAAGCAGCTGGGGCTCGGCATTGCGGTTTCGTCGGTGCAGCTGCAAAATGTTATTCCGCCTGAGGACGTGCAGCAAGCCTTTGAGGATGTTAACATCGCCATCCAGGATATGAACAGGATGATTAACGAAGGCAAAGAGGCTTACAACAAGGAAATCCCTAAAGCGAAAGGAGAGGCCGACCGGATGATTCAGGAAGCGCGCGGCTATGCGGCGGAACGGGTCAACAAGGCGGAAGGAGATGTCGCCCGATTTAATGCCGTGTATGTCGAGTACAGCAAGGCGCCCGATATTACCAAGCGGCGGCTCTATCTTGAAACACTCGATAAGATATTTTCAAATACCGACAAGGTAATCTTCATCGATAAAAACGTCAAAAATTTCTTACCGTTAAAAAATCTTTCGGGAGGGGAGCAGTGAGAGCGAGTAAAATAGATCCGGTAAAGGCTAAAAAGACCATACGGTTTGGCGCAGTGGTGGTGTTTATTCTTATTCTTGTGTTGTCGGTAAAGCCGTTTTATGTTTTAAATGAGGGGCAGACGGCTATCATCACTCAGTTCGGAGAGATTGTCAAAACCGAAACAGACGCCGGGCTTCATTTTAAAATGCCGCTTTTGCATCAGGTGCATCGATACACGGCAAAATTATTGCGCATCGACGGCGACCCTCAAAAAATCCTTACCAAAGAAAAGCAGTTTATCGAGGTGAATACGACCAGCCGTTGGCGTATTTCGGATATCCGCAAGTTTTATCAGTCGCTCGTAACCTACGAAGGCGCATATTCACGCCTCTCCGATATTATCGATTCGTCGGTACGAGATATCATCACCGTCAACAGTTTGGATGATGTTGTCCGCAGTACCAACAATATTAACGAAACCGTCCATCAAGAACAGTTCGGGCTGAACACGGACGAAGTGAAGCTGGAGGAAGTAACCGGTTCGGAAAAGGTGGTATATGCCGCTATTGAAAAAGGACGTGATGTGCTGGCCACCGAAATTTTAAAGAAGGCAAATATGCAGCTGGAAGATTTCGGTATTGAGGTTATCGATGTCATCTTTAAAGAGATAAAATATTCCGACGAATTGCAGGTTTCGGTCTATAATAGGATGATTAAGGAACGGAATCAGATTGCGCAGACATTCCGTTCTACCGGTGAGGGAAAAAAGGCGGAGTGGCTCGGTAAGTTGGAAAACGAGAAAAAGAGCATCCTGTCAAAGGCGTATTCCGAGTCGGAGAAGATAAAGGGAACGGCAGATGCGCAGGCTACCGCAATCTATGCTGCATCGTACGGCAAGTCCCCTGAGTTTTATAGCTTTTGGAAGAGCCTTGAGGTATATCAAAACGCGCTTCCCGATACCGAGAAGATATTATCAACCGATATGGAATACTTTCAATATCTTTATAAACATTAACAGCGCGTGATGGGTAGATAAAATCAAGTACGGGAGACTTGATTTTTCTATCTTTAAGCTTATACTTTAAAAGTGGGGATTCCCACCGTGAGGAAATGGATTATGCTGGCAACAGTTTTAAAATCCTATGATGCAAAAATCGACTCAAAAAAAAGGATAACATTGCGGAATGCGTTCTACGAATACTTCCATGTCGAAGAATATGACGATGGCAGAATATTACTTGAACCTCGTGAACTTACAAAACCTCCTCAAGTTTCAGTGAATACTCTCAAAATGATGGATTCGAGCATGGAAAATTTCAATAAAGGACTTGTTTCCGAACCCATTGATTTTTCTGCCTATGCGGATATTGACTAATGTTCAACATAAGAATGGGAATTCCTGAAATGAGAGAATATTGGAACGATTTGGAAAAGAACATTAAAGCTCATGCCGCTAAGAAACATGCATATCAGAAAGTAACGCTTTCGAGTACGGATAAGGGAAATGAGGGTAACGCCCTAATGCCCTAATATTTGTTAAGATTTTTACCGATACTGAAATATGCAGGGAGGACTCCGGTGAGACGTAGAGGTTCTTTTGGACGAGTAATAGTATTACTTTTATTGATTATTATATTGGTTTTCGGCGGACTTTTTTGGTTCAGCTATCTCGGCTTAATCAATGCGCGAGGAATCTTTTCGCCGGTATACTCGTTGTTCGGATTAAAGACACCTGCCGGTGTCGCTTCTCCGGCTGATGCTGATGCGGATTTGGATGCCGACCGGTATGCAAAGCGGTTGATTGCCTTGGATGTCCGTTCGCAGGAGCTTGATAAAAAAGAAGCTGATGTTACCGCCCGCGAAAAAGAAGCAGCACAGGTATCGCAGGAATTGGACGACCGGCTTTCTATTATAGAAGAAAAAGAAAAGTCTTTTAAACAGATGATGACGGAACGCGATATGCGGGAAGTAAATATCGACCAGATTGCGCGGTATATCAATGGAATGCCGCCTGAGAAGGCTGTCGCAAACTTATTGCAAATGGATGATCAAGATATTATCGATGTGTTGCGGGCGGTAGAGGCAATCGCAAAAAAGGCGAACAAAACATCTTCCGTTGCATACTGGTTCTCGTTGATGCCGGCGAATCGCGCCGCCGATATTCAGCGCAAGATGGCAAACAAACCGGCAGCGCTTCCTTAATCTCTTGAGAGATGTTATTTCCGACACTCCGGTTTGCGCTCTTTTTTTCCGTTGTCTTTTTTCTGTACTGGTATGTATTCAGGCGGAAAGGACAACGGATTGTGTTGCTTACCTGCGCAAGCTATTTTTTTTATGCCTGCTGGGATTGGCGCTTTTGCCTCTTGTTGTTCGGAGTGTCGGCTCTGTCCGGCTTTACCGGTTATCTGCTCGGTATACAGAAAAACTATATTCCCCGTACCATTACAATGATAACCGGTACCGTGCTACACATTCTCTTCCTCGGTTTTTTCAAATATTTTTATACGGCTGTTTCTTTTTTTAACTACACATTTTTTAACGGACAGCTCCAAGCGCCGCTGTTGTTACAACTGCAAAGTTACTCGCTCTTATTGCCGGTAGGGATTTCGTACTATACGTTCCGCTCGATGAGCTATATTTTTGATATTTACCTCTGCAAAATGAGGCCGGTTCAATCGTTTATCGAAGTGCTGCTCTATATCTCGTTTTTTCCGCAGCTGGCGTCGGGACCCATTGTGCAGGCGGAAGCCTTTTTTACAGCCTTGCCGGATAATCTTACACAGGATGTAACGGCGGAACGTCCGATAGCCTTTGACCGCAGCGTACTGCTGATCTTGTCGGGGCTGTATAAAAAGATGGTACTGGCAACCTTTCTTTCCGTGCTTGCCGTCGATCCCGTATTTGCGAATCCTGCACAGTGTAATACCCTCGAACTGCTTGTTGCTTTGATATCGTACACATTTGTCATTTACTGCGACTTTTCCGGTTACAGCGATATGGCGATTGGCATCGGGCTTTTGCTTGGCTTTGAAGCGCCGCAGAACTTTAATCGGCCGTATCTTTCCCAATCGGTGAGTGAGTTTTGGCGGCGCTGGCATATCAGTTTTTCGTCGTGGCTGCGCGATTATGTGTACTTCTCCTTCGGCGGCTCACGCTACGGTTTAGTCCGCACGGTGATTGCGCTGGTCGGAACAATGCTCATCGCGGGGGTGTGGCACGGCGGCTCCATTCCCTTTGTGCTGTGGGGGCTGCTCCAGGGCATTGCTTGCGCCGCAGAACGAGTTGCCGCCGTGCTCGGTAAAGAACGCCGTGCCGCCGCTATAAACACTGCTGCGGGCAACCAAGAATCTCTCATGACTGCAACGGCTGTACCCGATAAACTGTGCCGCGGCATGGTGCGGTTCGCCGGACGGAACATTGACATGAAACGGCTGCTTCGGCTCGGCGGTATGTTTGCATTTATCAATATCAGCTGGCTGATTTTCCGGTCGAATACCGTGCGGGAAATTACGTTGTATCTTTCTTCGCTCAAGAATATCACACAGCCGCTCCGCACGGTGCATTGGTTTGTGCTGGTACCGCTTGCCGCCGCCTTTCTACTGCAAATTCCGAAAGAAGAGACGCGCCGCGCTTATTTTGCACGGTATGTACGGCTGCCGCTTGCGGTAAAGGCCACTGCCGTTGTGTTGTTTTTTGTCGGGATCAACATTGTGTCAACCTCCGGCATTGCACCGTTTATCTACTTCGGATTTTAGGGAGATACGCAGAGTATGAGTGAAAAAAGTCAACGCAGCGAATCCGCTCAATACGAGCGGCAAGAATACGACAATCGGCAAGGGCAAAATAGCGCGCAAGAGCGGAACGGCCGATACTCTCCCAATCAGTGTTTTTTCTTTGTTGTGTTAGCGCTGCTGATTCT
>CAJPTT010000180.1 GCA_905373565.1 uncultured Treponema sp.
CGGTTTGCCCGCAAGACAACTGCATGCGAGTTAACAACCGACAATAAGGGGAATTTTAATATTCTTACCGGCGCAAAGATTGCAAAAGATATTGCGGAAAAGACCGATACCGGTTTTGCAATCAAGCCTGAGTACCTCAAGGACGGCGGCGATCCGACGAAAATGTCCGATTTGGATTGGAGTAAGGTACCGTTGAAAAACGACACCTTTGCTTCCGATGCCCCCTATCACTATGAAGGAACATTGAAGTTTGCATTGAATAATGATGTTTTAACGGTCAACGGTACATTGAATCGCAAATAAGCGATTACCGCTTCGAATTAACATTAAAGCCACTTCTAACAGCCAATAGCGTGCTTAGAAGAACCGGTGCTGACTGATTCGGTAAAAGCCTCTCAAAGACTTGTATTTGAGAGGCTTTTTTGTTACTCGGAGAAACGGCCGATTGCGTGTATCTTTTTGCGGCGGTACCGTACCAAGACTTTCGGATCGCGTTTGCAGAGATCGGCTAGGTCGTGCAAGATTTGAGCACGTATTTTGTCCGCCGCTTTTTGCGGGTCGGTTTGGGCGCCGTCTTCCGGTTCTTCGATAACCCCATTGATGAGCTTAAGGCTGAGCACCTCGCGGCTGGTAATTTTCAGCATCGCAGCAGCGTCTTTTGCCTTGCTCGAATCCCTCAAGAGGATTGACGCACAACCTTCCGGCGAGATAACCGAGAAAATCGCATTTTCCAGCATATACACCTTATCGCCGACGCCGATGCCGAGCGCACCGCCGGAGCCGCCTTCGCCGATAACAAAGCAGATAACAGGCGCTTTCACACGGCTTAGTTCACGTAAGTTTACCGCGATAGCTTCTGCAATACCGCGCTCTTCCGAGCCGAGCCCCGGATATGCGCCTTGCGTGTCGACAAAGGTGATAATCGGGCGGTGGAATTTCTCTGCTTGTTTAATTAACCTGAGCGCTTTACGGTAGCCTTCGGGATTCGCCATACCGCCGTTCCGGTCGATGGTTTCCCTCAGGTTCCGCCCTTTTTGATTTCCGATAACCGTTACCGGTATCCCGTTGATAAAGGCAATACCGCCTATCAGTGCGGGGTCGTCGCCGAAGCAGCGGTCCCCGTGCAGTTCGATAAAGTTATCAAAGATCATATCGATATAGTCGAGGGCTCGCGGGCGGTCATTGTGCCGAGCGAGTTCAATCTTCCGCCATACTTGGGAAATCGCGGAACTTGCTTGCAGTTTTTCGGTTATAGTCTTGAGTTCGTTGGTAATGTCGAGTCCGTATTTATCTGCAATATCGCGCAGTCCGGTTAAAAGTTCGGTCTGATCGGTTTTTTGTTCGTTTTCTTTACTCATGTTACTTCCTTTCCTTGCCGAACGGCGGATTCATGTGTGCGTCGATCATCACGGCAAAAAAATGCTTTTGCTCGATGCGCGGCACAATACAGTCTACAAAACCTTTTTTGAGCTGAAACTCGGCGCGCTGAAAGCCTTCGGGCAGCTGTTGATGGATAGTGCCTTCGATAACGCGCGGTCCTGCAAAACCGATAAGCGCATTAGGTTCCGCCGCGATAACATCACCCAGCATCGCAAAACTTGCCGTAACGCCGCCGGTCGTGGGGTCGCAGAGCATCAGAAAGAGGGGGATGCCCTTGTCGTCAAGCTCCGCCGCTGCGCTTGAGGTTTTCGCCATCTGCATCAGCGAGAAAAGCCCTTCCTGCATACGCGCGCCGCCCGATGTTGCGTAGATAATCACCGGTATCCGCTCAGCCGCACCCTTTAGCATAAGCCGCGAAATTTTTTCCCCGACAACCGAACCCATCGAACCGCCGAGAAAGTCGAACGACATAATGCCTAACAGCGCATCTCTGCCTTCAATCTTACACTTACCGGTAACAACCGCTTCATTCATCGAGGTTTTCGCCTCCGCGGCGGAAACTTTTTCTTCATATCCCGCCATCTGAATGGGATTCATTGTCCGTAAGGTAGGATCCAGCTCTTCAAATGTGTCTTTATCGGCAATATAGGCAATTCGGTCGGGCACGTCCATCCGCATGTGGCAGCCGCAGTCGGGGCATACCATCAGGTGCTTCAAAAGCGTTTCCCGTTCATATTGTTTTTTACAATGAGGACATTCCATTATTTCTTTCCTTATTTATCTCCAGTAGTGAATAACTGCGCGTACAGACTTGTGCCGAAGGTACCCGATTGGAATTGAGCCGACCGTAAAATAGTTTTTTGCTCTTCAATATTGGTTTGGATACCTTCGATATGCAGCTCATCCAGTGCACACAGCAGCTTTTTAATAGTCTGTGCCCGATCCGCCCCATGCACAATCAGCTTGGCGGTCATCGAATCATAGAAAGGCACTACCTTGTACCCTTGATATAAAAATCCGTCGAACCGGACACCGTTTCCGCCGGGTATCCGTAGATTTGTAATCAGCCCGGGTGTGCGCGCATTGATACGGGCTTCGATTGCCCAGCCCTTTATCGGCACTACGCCATCAGGAAGTGTCATCTTGCCGCCCGTACACACGGTAATCTGCTCACGGATAATGTCGGTGCCGGTTACCATCTCGGAAACGGGATGCTCAACTTGTACACGTGCGTTCACTTCCATAAAATAGAACTGATCACCGGAGACGAGAAATTCTATGGTACCCGCTCCGCAATACTTGAGCGTCGAAAAAAGCTTCTGCGCACCTGCGCACATTGCATCATACATTGCATCGCTCACCGCTTGCGAAGGGCTTTCTTCTATCAGTTTTTGGTGATTCCGCTGTACCGAGCAGTCCCGCTCACCGAGAATTGCAACACCGCCTGTACCGTCGCCGATAACCTGCAACTCGACATGCCGCGGGTCGCTCAAGTATTTTTCGATATATACCGTGCCGTCGGCAAAGTTCGCTTCCGCCTCTGAAGACGCAATGGAAAGGTTTTCGGCTAAATCGGCTTCCTTCCAGACGATGCGCATACCCTTGCCGCCGCCGCCTGAGGCTGCTTTGATAATAACCGGATAGCCGCATTCCTTCGCGGTTTCCGCCGCTTGTTCTTTGGTTGTAATCGCCCCCTTAGAGCCGGGCGTAATCGGTAGCCCGCTTTTTTGGGCAGTTTCTCGTGCTTTTACTTTATCGCCGAGCATTTCGATGGTATCCGGCTTCGGCCCAATCCAGAACATGCCGGATTTTTCTACATCCCGCGCAAAATCTGCGTTTTCCGAAAGAAAGCCGACACCGGGATGCACGGCATCGCAACCGGTGCAGAGTGCGGCAGTAATCAGCGCCTCTTTATTCAAGTAGCTTTTAGCCGACGGCGCAGGCCCGATGCACACTGCATGATCCGCTAACTGTACATGCAGGCATTCTTTGTCGGCAGTAGAATAAATAGCGACGGTTTCGATGCCCATTTCCCGGCAGGCACGGATAACGCGGACGGCAATTTCACCGCGGTTCGCAATCAGCATTTTCCGTATCATACTTAAATCCTGATTGTAAAGAGCGGCTGATCGAACTCGACCAAATCGCCGTTTGCTGCGAGAATTTCTTCGATAACACCGTCGTATTCGCACTCAAGGGTATTCATCATCTTCATCGCTTCGAGGATGCACAGCGGTTGCCCCTTAGAAACCTTGGAACCCTTGTCCACATACGCGGGCGCGTCTGGAGACGGAGAGCGGTAGAATGAGCCTACAATCGGGCTTTTGACCGTAACGAGGTTTGCGTCAGTGCCGGATGTAATCGCCGCCGCTCCGCCAACGGGACTTGTACCGGTAGAATCTGCGTTAGCGGTTATTCCCTGCACACTTGCTGCCGCCCCCACCGCTTCTGCTCCGGCATTTGCAAGAACACCTGATATGCCGGTTCCCGCTGCAGCATATCCGTTTGTATTCGCTCCGGCGATCGGCTGCATCGGCGCATTTTGCAGTGCAAACGGCACAGTCGCCTGCGCATTCTGATACGCAGCTTCTTTTTTCAACGTCAGCTCCGCTTCTCCTTCCTTTATATGCAGCAGCACTGCCGAGCTCTTTTCAAATTTGTCAAAAACATTCAAAATAAATTTTTCGTTCATCTTCTTACTCTGTTACTCTGTGTCAATGCCGATACTTCTTTGTAAGAAAGTCCGGCTCTTATATCCGGTCGAACCGGTCAATCTCGGCATCATAATCGATACCGGCAATATCAAATCCGTTAATCGCCAAAAAGTCATGCCGATATTCATCGACATCGGTACGCTCGCGGCTGGTCTCGTCGGTAACCGTGGCCATAATCTCTGCAACGGCCGACTGCACCGATTCATCCAATTCCCAGTCATCGATGCGGATACGGTGTTCGTTGTCCGTCGGGATAACGCCGTCCGCCGTGTACAGGCGACTGTCAAAAAGGCGGTTGATCTGTTCGATACAGCCTTCGTGGGTGCCTTTTTCCTTCATCACCTTGAAAAGGCTTGCTAAATAGAGCGGAATAACCGGAATGACGGCGCTCGCACGGGTTACCAGCCCTTTGTTGACCGACACAAATGCCTTGCCCTTCAAGGCGTCGAGCTTGGCGTTCAGCGCATGGGCGGTCGCTTCCAGATGTTCCTTTGCCTTGCCGATGGTACCCTTGCGGTACAGGGCTTGTGTGGCTTCCGGCCCGATGTACGAATACGCAACCGTAATACAACTCCGGGCAAGCAGGTCTGCGGCGCCGAGTTTTTCTATCCAGCGCTGCCAATCTTCGCCGCCCATCACCTTTACGGTAGCGGCAGCTTCTTCATCGCTCGCCGGATCCGCAGTGATTTCGGTTAAAACTCCGGTAAACGGATCAAGGGTTTTGCCGGTAAACGGTTTTCCGAAGGGCTTGAGCGCCGAACGGTAGGTAACACCTGTGTCGGGGTCGGTGCGTACGGAACTTGCCACGCTGTAAACAATTAAATCAAACTGTATGCCCAGTTTTTTCGCTTCGTCGATAACCTGTGTTTTAATAGCATCGGAAAATGCATCGCCGTTTATGCTGATAGAGGTCAGTCCTGCCTTTTTTGCGGCGGTATCAACCGCTAAGTTGTTATACCAACCGGGCGTCCCCCATTTTTTTTCGGAACCGGCTTTCTCGTACGATACGCCGATTGTCGCAGCTCCGTATCCGAAGGCTGCCGTAATGCGGCTCGCCAATCCGTATCCGCCGGAACAGCCGATTACGAGAACATTTTTCGGCGCCGCCGTTCCTGCGGGGTGAGAAGCAGCCCTCTTTTTTGTATACGCAATTTGATCTTCAACCGCTTTTTTACATCCTTGAGGGTGCGCATTCAAACAGATATTGCTCCTCAGCATCGGTTTCATGCTCATTCTTTCTACTCCCATAAAAACTTTTGCAGGAAATTTAAATTTCCGAAAAAGTTTTTAGCTGTGCGCGTCAGCGCATTCGTGAAATAATCGAGTTTGCAACGCAAACTTGAGATAAAAAGCGATGGCGCTATTTCAGACAGCGCTTTTTATCTCGCCTCCTTACTATATTAGTTGTGTAT
>CAJPTT010000181.1 GCA_905373565.1 uncultured Treponema sp.
CGCGTTGAGAGTTTTCGTAGATACCAATATCATTATTTCTGCGATACTTTTTCCCAATGCTAAAGTTGCTAAAGTTTTTTCTCATTTAATTGAAAAGCACACATTACAAATTGTTTTATTTCCCTGCCGAAACTTCGCCTTCTTTTTTCCCTCGATTCGTAAAATGATAGAGATACCGCTTAATCTTTTGACTTGCGGTTTTTTCAAAAGCTTCAACCTGTTCAATCTTATCGATCCGCGACATCTTATTCACACTGGAATTAACAAAAAATTTAATCTCGTTCAAAATTTCCGCCCGTTTATAAGCCATTGCATCCGTCAAGCCGGAAACAGCGCCCGCTACGGCAGATTGCCAATTTTGGATTGTAGTGCCTTCTTTATTTTGACTTTGCTCTTTTTGCACGGCAGTAGCAAGTTTTTCTTCATCAAGCTGTACGTAGGCGACAAGTGAAGATTTTTCTCCTTCAACCACAAGCGATTCCGTTACAAGCGGATGCTGATTCAGCACAAACTCAATATCTTCGGGGTAGATATTCTCGCCGCTGGCACCGAGGATCATATTTTTCGACCGGCCTTTAATAGCTAGATGACCTTTTTCATCCATCGTAAAAAGATCGCCGGTTTTAAACCAGCCGTCTTCGGTAAACGAATTTTTTGTGAGCTCCGGATCACGGTAGTATCCCTTCATCACATTCGGCCCCTTGATCAATAATTCTCCGATGCCGGTTTTGGGATCAGGGTTATCGATTTTAACCTCGACATCGGGGATAGCGTAACCGATCCAGCCCGGAACACTTTGGCGGACGGTAGAACCGGCAATAAGCGGAGCCGTTTCCGTCAAACCGTACCCGATAACATACGGAAATTTGGCATCTCTCAAAAATTCTTCAACGGTTGTATCGGTCTTCGAGCCGCCCAATCCGAAAAACTTCAAGTGTCCTCCGAATGTTTTTTTCAGCTGCTTTCCGGCAAGGCGGTTTAGGATTTTTTTACCGAGCTTAGTATGATACAGCCATGCACGGAACGGGGATGAGGTCAAAGCCGGAAGTATCTTGTTTTTGTATATTTTTTCCATAACGATAGGAACGCTCAGCATCATCGTAGGGCGCACCTTCGTCAGAGCAGGCAGGAGTATCCGCGGCGAAGGGATACCTTCGAGGTAGTACACGCAGGCGCCGTTTAAAAAGAACATCAAAAAGCCGATCGTAAATTCATATACATGCGAAAGCGGCAGAATGGAAAGCGCCCGGTCATACTCGTTAATGCGTTGGCAGGACTGCCCTGCGATTGCATTGCAGACAAGGTTTTTATGCGAAAGCTCCACGCCCTTGGAACGCCCCGTCGTACCGGACGTATAAATAACGGAAGCGGTATCGTTTTCCCTGCAGGCGTACTCCGGAGGAATGCCGTTCCGTATTTCCGCGCCCTTTTTAACCGAAAAGTCCTGAATATCGATAAGAACGGAAACGGCTTCGGGTACTCGGCTCATCAGTTTTTCCGAAACGATAATCACAGTTGTTTCGGAATGCTCCAGACAGGCCTTGACCTCTTTGTCGGTAAAATCGGGCAATAGCGGAACGGCAATAGCGCCCATCGTAACAATCGCAAAATAGGCGATTCCCCAATGGGGCACGCTGTGGCTGTAAATTGCGACCTTATCACCGGGATTAACGCCAAGCCGATACAAATTTTGTTGCAGCTGTTTTATTTGCTTACCGGCTTCATTGTATGAAATCGGCTCTCCCGACACAAATGAAAGCGCCGGACGTGCCCCGAACCGCTTGATGCTATTCTCCAGCATCGCTTGAAAGGTATAATGTCCCAATTCATTGATTGTTTGCATAGGCAGTGTTCCTCCCTACAAGGCATTGTAATTTAGGAAATTGCTTAAAAACTGAAAGTCTATCAGCTTTTCCCGTAAGGAAATGATTTACCATATCCTCCAAGGCGGATTGCGAACCGGTTTTTAGGCAGTCCCAAATCGGAATGACTTTTACTTTTTAGTATTTTTTTTCGTTACCGGCGCCGCCGCTTCCGCTTCCCGTTCCGCAAGGCGTACCCCCTGCGCCTTTAATCCCTTTTCGGGATAATCCGCGGTTTTAAAACGCTCCTCGGTTTTCTTTGTTCGAGGTTTAGGCGCGTACTGCACCGTAAACTCGAAATTTTCTGCCGTGCCCGCATAGAGCACAGTCGCCGTATCCGGTACAAACAGGTAATCGCGGTTCAAGATATAGGATTCAACCCGCGCCCGCTTGATATACGGATACTGTGTCTTTTCATCTTTATAAATAACCGTAAACAGGATTTGTGACAATAATTCTTTTTCGGCAAAGCCGCAGTACCACATACCGGTATCGACAAAGAGCCGGTCGGGTACGTCCATAACGGTGTACACCCCACTTTTACGCAGGATAAAGATGCGGTCATACGGCGAAACTTTGAGTATTTCTTTTCCGGTAGTCACGGCGGTGCCGAGGTAGCCGGTTGCTTCGTCATAGCGGAGCGACAAATCGCGGTTAACGGCTTCTTTTACATCTACTTTGGTAAAGCCGGTAATCTCCGTTTTGCGCGCCGTGATTTCAGGCGGCAGCTTTGCGAGGATTCCGTCAAGGACGCTGAGCGCATATTTTTTGAGATTCTTTAAAAGGCGGGCTATCTCTTTGAGCCGGGCGGAAATTTCCTGCACCTCGGCACGGTTTTTTTGAATGTCGTAGAGCGAAATACGCCGAATGGGGATTTTGAGGAGCCTGTCCACATCGTCTTCCGTTACTTCCCGTATCAGCTCCGCTTTGAACGGCTCAAACCCTTTGATAACCGCCTTAATGACCGACTCAGCTGTTTTCATCGTTTCGATCTTTTTATAAATCCGCTCTTCGATAAATATCCGCTCGAGTGTTCTGAGATGAAGCCGGTCGGTCAGCATCTCCTGTTCATACAAAAGTTCATCTTTCAGCAGGGCGGTCAGCTGTTTCGCGTGGGTTTTAATCACCTCGGTAACGCTGGTCTGTACCGGCAGATTGTCTTGAATGACCAGCAAATTACAGGAGATAGACTGCTCGCAATCGGTAAACGCATAGAGCGCATCGACAACATCCGGTGCGTACACGCCGCGCGGCAGCTTGAGTTCTATTTCGACCTGCTCCGCCGTATAGTCGTTAATTTCCGAAATTTTTACCTTTCCCGACTTCGACGCCGATTCTATCGAAGCGATGAGGCTTTCGGTAGTGCTGCCGAAGGGGAGTTCACGGATCACAATCCGTTTATCGTCGGAGGTGTCCAACTTTGCCCGCACCAGCACCTTGCCCTTGCCGTCCTGATAGTCGGATATGTCGATACGTCCGCCGGTCTGAAAGTCGGGATAGAGCGTAAAGGATTTACCGGAAAGGCAGTCTTTTTCCGCTTCGATGATTTCGCGGATATTATGCGGAAGTATCTTGGTAGACATACCGACGGCGATTCCTTCCGCCCCGATGAGCAATACGACCGGCAGCTTAGCGCGGAATACGACCGGCTCTTTATTTCTGCCGTCATAAGAAGGAACATATCGCGTAATATGGGGATTAAACAGGATATCTTTTGCAAATTCGGTGATGCGGCATTCGATATACCGCGGGGCGGAGGCTTCGTCCCCCGTAAAGAGGTTACCGAAGTTCCCCTGCTTGTCGATAAAGAGGCTTTTATTGGCGAGTACCGTCAATGCGTTGCCGATGGAAGCGTCCCCGTGCGGGTGATACTTCATGCAGTAGCCGACGACATTGGCAACCTTATGGAACTTTCCGTCATCCATCTCAAAAAGAGAATGCAGAATACGCCGCTGTACCGGCTTTAGGCCGTCCTCTACGTCGGGAATTGCACGGTCACGGATAACATAACTGGCATACTCTAAAAAATTCGTGTTAAATAAACTTTCAACATAATCCATACGAGGTTATTGAGCATAACGGAAAAACCCGACATTGTCCAGATTCGTCTTTCCTCTAAAAATAAATGGCTAAAAGTTACTTTTACCGTTGTAGCCTCGATGATTTTAACTTTTGCAGTATTTTCTCCCGGCTTTCCGCCTGCGATAAGTGCATCCATAGGTGTTACGGTCAAATTTTCTACCGCATAATCATCGTCCTTTGCCGTAAACTCAACGGTTTTACCCTCTGGCACCATTGCGCCTGTGCTTATTGGTTTTCCGCCAAGCGTTGCAGTGAGCGAGCCGTTTCCACCGTCTACGCTAAAGGATAGCGCGTATGTTGTCGGTGGCTTGGCTTTTACCGTTACGGTACATAATGGGTAATGTTTAATTATGAATGAGAAAAAACAGTCCTCACATACCCGCTGTACTAAAGCGAGTTTTTTTAGTATGTTAATACGCCAACGGTTTTTATAGCAACCGTATTTTCATTGATAGGCATTTCTGAAAATCCAACCATTTCAGAGATGTTTTATACTCATAAAGGACACCTCATGAATACTTTTTATAACACGGAAGAAACGTCAAAAGAAAAAACAAACGACAGCGCAAATGATCAGTTGATGCAAAAATTCTTGAATACCCGTCAAATCATTCTGTCGGGTGAAGTGAATAAAGAATTGGCGGAAAAGGTTATCCGGCAACTTTTGATACTCGAAGCCGATTCTGCTTCAAAACCGATTTATGTATATATCGACTCTCCGGGCGGAGATGTCGATGCCGGCTTTGCAATTTTCGATATGATCCGGTTTATTAAACCGCCGGTTTATACTGTCGGCATGGGCTTGGTTGCCAGTGCAGGTGCGCTTATTCTGTTAGCGGCGCCGAAAAACTATCGGCTAGGGCTGCCGAACAGCCATTACCTCATCCATCAGCCGCTGTCCGGCATCAAAGGGGTTGCGACGGATATTGAAATTCACGCAAAAGAAATTGAAAAAATCCGCGCAAAAATCAATGCGCTTATCGCCGAAGAAACCGGTAAGGACGCAGCGGAAGTTGCAAAGGATACCGACCGCGACTACTGGCTTTCGGCCGATGAAGCAGCTGCTTACGGGCTCATTTTACAAGTCATTAAAACCCGCAGCGATCTTCCAAAAAAATAAAAACAGTACCGCCATGGACGCAAATTGGAAAAACAACCATTTTGTCCAAGCAAGTCTGGAATACCGATTCTAAAAGCTAATGACACTCTTTTAAAAAAAATATATAGTACAAGCGCATTTTTAAAGGAGTCTTTTATGAAACATGCCAAATCGTTTGTTTTCATCATCGCTATAGGAATTTTCACAATATCGTGCAGCAATAAAGACACAAAGAATATCATAAGCGTTAAAAAGGCATCGACCGAAAAGTTTATCGGTGCATTCGAAAAATTTGAAAATAATTTTATGCTGCGCAGTGATATTTTCGATAACGGTTCTGCTAAAGCAGAATTTTTCCTTACCGATTATGATCTGCAAGGGCCTAAAT
>CAJPTT010000182.1 GCA_905373565.1 uncultured Treponema sp.
CTGTATTTAGATAATTTTTTATCTACTTTTCATAGACACTACTATCTTTTCTCACTTTACACGCAAAAACAAACCGCAAAGTACGTTATTCATTCCAAAGATTCCGCAATACATCTTGGCCCTACTCAATTATTAATTATGAATTCATAATTAGTTTCAATTTCCACTCCGCCTTGTACCGCAGCATCCTGCAGACTGTCTGGTCCGACACCGGATAACGGCCTGCCATCCCTTCGTTCATTTGCAATCACTAATCTGTTATAGGAGAAAAACATGAGTATACGTATATATAAAACCACCAAGTTCTTGAGTTGGATAGCAGCAGGATTGATACTTGCTGCTTTTGTTTTGAGCTGCAAGCAGCCGAATGCCAGCGCTCCGGAAACGTTTGCTTCTCTAATTCTTAAAACCCTTACTATATTCGGCAAAGATGCCATATCGGGTCGAATAATTGTTGATAACGATAAGACTGAAGTTAGGGCTGACGATGTGTCTGCCGGTTTTAGTTATGGCGATGTAACAGATGAAATTATCCCCGTAATTGTAACTAATGGTACTCTCAATACAAAAGATAGCATAGTAACACTCTCTGTTCCCGCTGTTGCAGGTAACTACAAGGCATGGAGTATGAATCTAAGATGCGGAATGCGTGTATCGGATAAGCAATACGGACAACGCTATTCTACGCGATTCAACTGACGGTAATCTTTGCGACAACGCCTATTTTGACAAAACAAGAAAGGGCTTCCGCTTGCCGACTGAAGCTGAATGGGAATATGCTGCCCGTGTGCAGGCTGACGGAACACTTTGCCCTCTGACTTATTTCAGCGGAGCGTTAGGGAACTGTCTTGGTCCAAATGCGAAGATGTATTCTAATTATGTTGCATGGTATGGCTGGAAATATTACAAAACACACGAGGTAGAAATGAAGGCTGCAAATGCATTAGGTCTATACGATATGAGCGGTAATGTTGGGGAATGGGTCTGGGACGGAAGAAGTTTAGGGGAGACGGTTAGTCCCGGTCATGAAACCGATCCTGCACTAAGAACCGGTAACCAAGTTATTCGCGGCGGCGAATTCCGCAACAGGCTAGAATTCTGTCTGGTCGGCGCCCGCAATACGTGCGGCTTCTCAAACTACGATGCAGAACGATGGATAGGTTTCCGCGTTTGCCGGTATCGCTAGCGTTTTGTCTTAAACATAGCCATCTAAGGAAACTGTCCAACAACTGTTTTGCAATCCGCTTTACCGGATATAATAAATCATTCCTTACATAAAGCCGATAAGATTTCAGCTTTTGGACAGCCCCTATGTTGATTTACTCGACTGATGGGTTTGCCTGCTTTTTGCTGTTATACACGGAACATCGATACGTAATACGGTAACCGCTTTCGTCATCTGTTCGGTTATTTCAAAATCCCTATCGCTTTGTGTTTTCATCATAAGCTTTAAACCGAATATCTTCTCTGAAATATCTTCAACAATACTCGCTATTCCGTCTCCCATCACACTCGCATATTCCGAACCGTATTTACACGGAACGTCCCCGCCGGAAATAATTGCAACATTCGTTTCAAGCTCAATAAAAACGCATGGATTCTTTTTAATAATATCGAGTTTCCGTCCCTCTTTCGCACAATGCACATATAACGTCAGCTTGCCGTCGTCAAATACGAACCCATACTGCATCGGCACAACATACGGACGGTCATTATCGATCATACCGATATGCACAACCTTTGCCTGTTCGATAATCGACTTTATGTGTTTGTTATCCGTTACTGCTCTATCCATTCTTCTCATAAATATAATACCTTCATGACATATTATTAAGTTATCCGTTATTTTGCCGATGCGTTTAATATGAGCTTTTCACAACTTTTTACCTTGATAAAGAATGTGGTTATTTCTCCCGAAGTGATTATCGTTACGATACTCCTCATGCTATACCTAAATCTCGTATTTTATATTGTACGGTATCAAAAGCCGAAACTTCCGTCTCTTCAAAGTAGACTTCAAAAAAATCTGCAAAAACCGCTGGAAGAAGCAAAGCCAGCCAATACATCTTCCGATGGGGCAAAGTAACAGCGAAGATCCGCATCACGGTTTAAGCTGCAAATATGTCTGCTGAGAGCCTCTCAAAATTTCAGCTTTTAGAGTTTTTCCTTAGATGTAATTTGCCATATCTCTCAACGAGCAGTCAGCGCAACAGGAATGCCTTTAATACGAAAGCTGTATCGTTGGATAGGAGAAGCGCCGTATAATCCGATAAGAGAACGGTGAAGTTTTGTTCCATAGCCTTTGTGCAAATCATAACGGTACAACGGATATGTTTTATGATATTCCATCATGCAATGATCCCGTTCGGTCTTTGCCAGAATAGAAGCAGCCATCACACACGGATATCGTCCATCGGCTTTAGGTTCCGCAATCAACTTAAAATTACCGCGAATATCAGGCAGTTGATTACCGTCAACAATAACCGTCAAATTCTCTTCATTATCGGCAGCCGTATGTGTAGTATTGCGTCTGTACTGTGTAAATAGAGACTCAAAAGCTTTTTTCATAGCAGCGAGTGTTGCTTGTAAAATATTGATTTTATCTATTTGTTCGGGGGGTATTGATGCAATCTGCCAATACAGCGCGCGTTCTAGAATAGCCGTCCGTGCAATCTCCCGTCGTTTAGGCGATAGCTTTTTTGAATCATCCAATAGAGAAACATCAAAGGAATCGGGTAAAATAACAGCAGCAGCATACACGGGGCCTGCAAGCGCGCCTCTCCCAGCTTCATCAATACCGCAAAACAACATACCGATTTCTTTCCATGATACTTATTTCCATTATATTCTCTTGATTACAATTGATTACAATCTATCTGCGGACAAGAGCTTTCGTAAATCCTGTTAATTCAAAATCTCCCTGCTCTTCAACTTTAGAAGCATTGTCGGCGAGGACAGCAGAATCCATCATTTCGAACACAGGAGATGTATACGAACACCGCACTTTCTGCATTTGTACGGCTGAACCGGTAAGCTCGGCTAGTCTTCCGGTATAATGCGCAGCAAGATTACAAACCGTATCGGTCAACGTACTATCCGTTTTTACAAAATCGAAGCACAAAGCCATTAATCCGGATGCCGTAAAAGTGCTGCGGAGAGAAGACACGGAGCTTTTTTCGGCACGTATCAATACGGCCTGCATACTTTGTTCGGAACTAAAAGACGTGTCGGTGCAGGTTAATCGGCTATCCCTCAGTATCACTGCATCGCCTCCCTCTTTTACGGTAACCGAAACCCCATTCAACGTAATGGCAGCGTGAGAACCATACAACACCGGAACGGTACGGGGTTCCGTAAACCGCTCCGAACGGTTTATCAAACATCCTTTTATCTCTAAAGAAGCGCGTTCAACAACAAAACCGGCATTTTCTCCAAACGTAATTGTCGGATTATTTTCACCGGTTATGCTAATCGGAACGGTCAGAAATACGGCTTCCTCAACATACACATTTGAGCAAAGGGAAATGGAAACATACGCAGGTTCACCGCTTTTTACCGGAACTTGCCGGTTTATATGTTCATAAGCGGCAGCCACTGCTTGCTCAAGCGTATTGAACGGAGCATCGGACGAACCGTTCGCTCTAGGGTTTTTTGCAGTAGCATTTACATAAAAAACTAAACCGTCCGTGGAAAACAGTGAAAGAGAAAAAAGGAAATATACAAAAAGGCAAACTATCAGCTTACTATTTTTCCACATTATTTCTTATAACACACCTTTAAAAACTTCACGTAACTCAGGATATTGCGCATAGTAGTGCTGCTCAAGCTCTTCGTGAGTTAGACCGGTTAACTCATGACTCATATAATGAATCCATCGGCTATCCTTATCCGAATAAATATCGTGCTTTCGGCACCAGTAATCGGGCTGAATAGGCTCACTGCTTTCCCTATTATGGAATACTTTATAATCATGTACGGCTATCTTTATATCGCGCCGTGGAATACCTTTTTCAAGAAAAGCCGACACAAGATAATTGATGGTAGCACCGCTATCAAAGATATCATCAACCAACAGAACTTTATCCCCACTCCGCAGGTGTTCGGGGGAATATGTCCATCCGTCAATCATCATCTTTGACTGCTGATGAGCATCCGAATAAGAATGAGCGACAACAGCAGCGTACAAGATAGGCTTCTCATCTTTATTCACCAGCTTAAACCATTCATGAATAGCATTCCCTAAAGATGAACCGCCTCGCAATGAAACGTATATTACATCAGGAATAAAGCCGTCTTCCCAGATTCGGCGCGCTAAACGAAATCCGTTATTACGGACAGTATCATAAGTTAAAAATTCCTTGTTCATGCTCTTTTCCTTACTTTAAGGCACCTCTATGAGCTGTTTTACAATCCACATTAGGGGAATATAATCGTATTTCCTTACTGAGCAAACTGATAAGTTCACAGTTTTTAGAGGCGTTCTTTATAATATAGTCTTTATTTCGAATCCGAATATACCGCCACCAGCCACATCAAAACGGTTGTTCAATTTTGAGGAAATATGTCATTGATAGGAAATAAAGCTCTCATTTTCCCAGTATAACGATTTCAATTTGCTTGTTCAATAGAAGATTCACGAAGAACTAAGGTAAACGCATTAGGCACTTTTTTGAATACCCCGACCATCATTAATCTGCGCTTGTCGGAGATACTTTTAAGAAATGATATGAAAACAAAGGTGAGAAAGAAAATATCGGGCAAGCCGGATTTGAACCGGCGACCCCAAGTCCCCCAGACTTGTACGCTAACCAACTGCGCTATTGCCCGTTTTGTTGCAAGAACAGGAACAAATATTATCGATAAAGTTTCGTTATGTCAATACTCACGTGTATCGATTATGAACAAGCATATCAGACAAATAGATTAACAAACAGCTCTCGCAGAGTTGACCAAATATCGTTTTTTTTGTATCATAGTCTGTATTTTATTCTTGGGTATCTCTAAAAACTCGATCAGCTTTTAGAGGTTCCCTCTTGAAGGAACATCCCTAAAAGCTGCTATTTTTAGTAGTTCCTACTATAAATCAATTAATTTCCGGGAGGATTAACGTGAGCGTAAAAATCAGACTCAAGAAATTCGGGACCAAAAAGCGCCCGTATTACCGCATCGTGGTGCAGGATGTTCGCGAACCGCGTGACGGTAAAACGATCGACGAGGTCGGCATCTATCATCCTATCGAAGCGGAGGAGCGGCAAATTGCTTTTGATGCCGATAAGGTACGCGGTTGGCTTAATAAAGGCGCTCAGCCGACCGACACTGTTCGTCACTTACTTAATAAAAAACAATTCACGTTATAAGGTCGGCTATCGAACATGGAACGTGATTTAGTCGAATACAT